>JAQULY010000020.1 GCA_028718445.1 Kiritimatiellia bacterium | reverse complement strand
GGTTCTGCATGGGCAGACCCAAAATGCTGTTATGCGCCATTTGCCGACCGAACATGGCGGTTGGGCAGGCCGGTAAGGGTGGCGGTTACGTGTCCGGTGCGTACGCCGACCTGCTTTCACAATTCCGCCAGGCTACCGGATGCTGATGACCGATCCCGTCGGGATTGGCTCCTCGCGGCAGAACCCGACGGTTGCCGCCGGATTCTTTTCGAGGTTGTAGGAGGTCTTGATCCAGTCCGCGGCGCGGGGCGTGTCCGATATCCTGAGTTCGTCGAGGTCGCCCAGGAACGCACCCGCCTGATAGCCCGATCCGAACAACACCCCGGCCCCGGTGTTGCGTTGCGTGCCAGAGTAGACGTTGGTCTGGGCGGCCACCACGCCGTCCACATAGATCTTGAACGCGGGGGTGACGTAATCGGCCGTGTAAGCGACGTGGTGCCAGTTGGTGTCGTTGGCGACTTGAGACGTCCAAAAGAAGACATGTGTGTTTCCCCCCGTATCCCACGCCGTGTAGCAGATGACTCCCGGAGATTGGAAGTTGACGTCCAGAAGGAACTCGTACGGCGCCTTGCCGGCCAAGGCGCCGTAGTTCGCCGCGTTGCCGGATCGGAACCACAAGCTGATGGTGTGGCTGGCGTTATTGATGGCGCTCATGTTCGGACAGCTCACGGCGTTCCCAACGGTGTCGGATAGCGAGACCGCCCCGTTCATCTGTCCGGGAACGTTCGGCGTGGCCCCGGTGGTCAGGCTCCCGTTACGCGCGTTGACGGTCGAGTCCAATGCCGTGGTATTCGTGCCCTGGAGGTGCTGCACCATGAGGTGATGCGAGTCCCAGACGGCCGGCGCGTTCCATTGGTTGCTGCCGTCCTCGTCGCCGTAATACATATAGAACTCCGGTTCGGCGTTCGTGGACAAAGCGTCCGCCGCCACCCAGGCCACCAGGGCGCCGTTGGAGCCGGAGTAGCTCTCGATCTCGTGATTCAGTTTGGTGACGCCGTCAGCCTTCGTGAACAGGATATCGCCGGCATCGGCCTGACCCACGTGGCCGCCGTGGGCCACGTCCCGCCACTGCGTCCTCGTGCCGCTGATCAGGACCGGGAAGTTCGTCAGCGGTCCGGCCACGGCGCCGCGCAGGACGACCACCTTGGTTCGGTAGGGCCGCGCACCGCTATACCAGGGCGCCGGAAGCCCGGGCACGCCCTCTTCGGCGCCCACGCCGACGAAAGCCGCGGGCGACTTCTGGTTGTTGTAGGAAGTTGCGATCCAGTCGGGGGAGCGGGCCCCGCTCGAGACTTGGATTTCGTCGAGGTCGCCGTTGGAGAAATATCCCCAGTCATAGCCCAGACCGAACTGGACCGGGATGGCGCGGTCGATCTGCGTGCCGATGCAGGCGGTCGTATTGGTGGCCAGGACGCCATCCACGTAGATCCGGAAATCGGGAGCGCCGTAGTTGGCCGTGTAGACGACCTGGTGCCAGTCGGTGTCGTTGCTGACCGGGGGAGTGCTGAGAGATATGTGCAACATGCCGCTCGACTGCCAGGCATTGAAGCCTATGCTGCTGCCATTGAGAAAGAGGATGAACTCGTAATTGGCATTGGGGGAGGCAGTTCCCTTCCCGGCCAGTACGCCGCCGATGCCGACAGCGCTGCGGCGATACCAGAGGCTGATGGTGTGATTGGTATTGTTGATGCCCGCCATGTAGGGGGCGCTCAGATAGCCGCTGCCGTCCAGATGCACCGCGCCATTCGCCTGACCAGCCACATTGGCCGTGCACCCGCCGACCAGCGTGGCGTCACGCGCGTTGGTGGTGGAGTCCGAGGCCGCGGTGTTCGTTCCCTGAAGGTGCTGTACCATGAGATGCTGCGAGTCCCAGACGCCTCCCGCGTTCCATTGGTCGGGCATGTCTTCATTGCCGTAGTACATATAAAGATCGGTGTCGGCGGAGGCGGACAGTTCGTCCACCTTGACCCAAGCCACCAGAGCGCCATTGAAGCCCGCATAGCTTTCGATCTCGTGATTCAGTTTGGTGACGCCGTCCGCCTTCGTGAAGAGGACGTCACCGCCATCGGTCTGGGCCACGTGGCCGCCGTTCGCCGTGTCCTTCAGCTTGGCGCCGGTCAGATTGACAAGCACCGGGAAGTTCGTCAGGGTTGCCGTCACGTTGGTGTGCTGAATGGTGAGCTTGGTCCGGTAGGCAAAAGCGCTCGAGTACCACGCCGTATCGGCGCGCGCGCCGCCTGTCAACGCCAGGACCGCCACGCCTGCGGCCACGCCGTGCATCCATCGACCTTTTGTCGTCTTCATGGGCTATTTCTCCTTCCATGCTTTTTCGTTTTCGCGTCCTGACGGACCAGACTGAAAGGCAACAGGATTTGCTCACACGCTTCGCCGCGAAACTGCTTCTCGATTTGACGGACCAGCGCCTCGGCGGTCGCCCGAATGCTGAGATCGAGGAACGATGCCGGCAGGGGGCACAGCAAATCCACTTCGCGGTTGCGGTGCAGCACCAGTTTGAGCGCTTCCGGCACGCGCACGCCGATCTCGAGCAAACCGGTGATCACGCCGCGGGCCATGTTGTCGTTGTCGACGATCAAGCCCTCGGGATGCGGCTCGGTCCGCCACAGGTCCATGAACAACTCGTAGCCGCAGCGCGCAGCCGCCCCCGCTACCGACTGGGGGGGGCGTTCCGGGGACCGCACCCACTCCGGACCGAACGTCAGGCCAAGTTCGCGCATGACGGCGATAAAGCGCTCGGCTTGCGGGGCCAGGTCGTGTGACAACTCCATTCCGGTCATGAACCCGGAGATCCACCCCACCGACCGGCACCCAAGCCTCGCCAGTTCCCGCACGCCCAACTCGACGCCCTGCGCCATGTCGTGGCTCACGCCAAAGGGCAGGTCCGCGCCGACCACGGTGCAAGGCACGGGTAGATTGCTGAACCACTGAAGGTCGTATCCGCCGACGGACGGGGCAATGACTCCCTGCACTTGTCCGCGCCGGCAAGCGGTCATCAGCTCTTCCATCGAGTCGGAGGTCGACTCTCCGTTCGCGGGTACGTGATGCACCCACATGCGCATACGGACGCCTTTGGACGCAAGGATGTCCTGGATGGCGCCGCACAAGACCCGCCTGAAGGTCGCTTCCGGATTGGTGTTGTAGTCGTATTGCTCGTAGACACCCACGCATGAAAGTGCCCGGTCGCGTTCGCGCACGACCGTTCCGCTGCCACGTCGTCGCGCAAGCCAGCCCTCCTTCACCAACGCCAGGATGGCTTCGTCAACGGTGGAACACGAAACGCCCAGCGTCTCGGCCAGCGCATAGCGCGAGGGAATGCGCTGTCCCGGCACGAACGTTCCTCCCTCTAGACGCTCGCGGAGCTGATTGGCTATCTGTGTCGCCTTGGACTCCGGCGTGGCAACGGCAATGGACTTGAAGGCTTCCATAGTTGTCTTAGAAGCTAAGATAGCTAAAGCAGCTACTTGTGTCAAGCACCCCGTTCTTCTATTCTTCTCGATGCGTGTACCTGTTATCATTTCGACATCAGTAAGAAAGAACAAGCATGAACAAGCACATGAATCGGCATCTGGTCTGCGCATGCACGGTCGGCGCGCTGATGATTCTGGGGTCGGGTTGCGCCATGTTGCGGCCGTGCCGGCCCGAGGCGGCGCCGGAGGCGCGCGCGGCGATGACCTCCGAGGCGATACGCATAGACGGCGTGCTCGACGAGAGCGCCTGGCAGCAGGCTTCGGTCATCACCAACTTCACGGTGCCGGAGAGCTTTACCGCTCCGGTCAGTTTCACGGAGGCCCGCATCCTCTGGGACCAGGAGTACCTGTACGTCGCCTTCAAGGCCATGGACAAGGATGTCTGGGGCTACTTCGAAAAGCATGACGACAGCACCTGCCAGGAGGATGTCCTGGAGGTGTTCATCCAGCCGGACGCCGAGGAAGGCAGTTACTACAACTTCGAGGTCAACGCCTTGGGCGCATGCCTCGACGGCTGGATTCCAAAAGGCAAGCGCGGACACATCCGGCGCGGCGTGCTTTGGAACTGCCCGGGGGTCAAGACCGCCGCCAAGGTTCAGGGCACGCTCAACGACTGGCGCGACGAGGATACCGGCTGGCAATTGGAGATCGCCATCCCCTTTGCCTCGCTGCCGACGCTGGCGCGCCGCGTGCCGCAAGCCGGAGAGACATGGAAGTTCCACCTGGCGCGCTACGACTATTCGGTCTACCTGCCCAAGGACGGCGTGGAGTTGACCTCGTGCGCGCGCCTGTCGAAGGTCAACTTCCACCTGCACGAGGACTGGATGCCCCTGCGCTTCGAGCGTTGAGCGGCGGACGTCCGTCCCGCTTCAGGCCAGTCTCGCGTCAGCGGAAATCCGCGTTTCCCGGTCGTGCACGTCCACGATGGTCTTGATGGTTTCATTGTCGGCGGGCGCACCGAACTCGCGTACCAGCTCGCAGACCTTGTACTGCGCGTCGCGTTTTGCGTAGGTCTCCTGCCAGTTGCGGTACTTGGCCTCCGCCTCCGGAGTCTCCCACGGGAACGCGTTTGGCGGACAGGAACAGTCGCAACGCCAGGGCTTGGAGGTCAGCCTGGCGCGGAAGCATTGCTGTTTTCTGGTGAGTCTGACGTACAACGGATCGGCGTCAAGCTCTGACAGGGTGGCCGCGGTCGCATCCGACGCCGGATCGTAAAGGCGGTCCGTAAACAGAAGGCGCAGTCCTTCCTTGGTGCGGTAGAGACGGAAGCCGCGACCGGGATTGCGTCCGGCCCACTGTTCCACCTGCTCGATTCTGGCCTTGGCCGCGGCCTGCCATTCGTCGTCGCGCAGCTTGGGACTGAAGGCCAGCTTGATGCGTTCGAGCAAACCCCTGGCTCTTGGCGGCGGATAGTCAACGTCAACGAACATCACGCCGGCGCAGTTCAGCACCAGCGCTCCGTAGCGGTTGCGCGTGACGATCGCAGCCGGCGCGTTGCCGTCGCCGATTTCCCTGACGATTTCTTCCCTGATGGGGCGATCGAGGTACTCGTATTGCTTTGGTGTGCGTCCCGCGGTGATGATCTCAAAGACCCGCCGTGCGCGCCGAGAGGCCTCCTCGCGCGCCTCTTGCAGGGAGGCAAATGACCATCCGTTCGCGACAAACCTGCATTTCCGGCCTCTAGTGTCCTCGCCTTGGCAAATGCCCTTCGCCCAGAAACGCGGAATATTCATGTCTTCTCCGTTCTGTCACACCTGACAGCACGTTTTTCGCTGTGACTGTCCTATTTGCAGGGCGCTAGCCGTCTCTCGGCTTTCTCCCCCCTTTTTCTGCCCATTTCGGGCGACGATTACGGGCGACGATTACGGAGAACGAGGAGACACTCTCCGATCGTCCACCGTAATCGTCGTCCGTAATCGTCGACCGGATCATCCCTTGCGGGCCTACCGCTCCGCCGCCCGCAGTTCCTGCGAGCGATCCTTGAGCAGGTTGGCGTTATCGAAGTCGGCGCTGGCGGTCGGCAGCAATACGCGCAGCCATTCGTGCCGCGTGTCGGCTTCAAGCGTTCCGCGCGACAGCGTGCATGCGAGCACGTGGCCGCCGCCGGTGCGATCGTCCGAGAGGAAGTGCCAGTGGTAGCCGGGCACGTTGACGCCCTTCACAAAGGCCGGCGAGCGAAAGCCGACCAGGACGCCGCGGACATCCTCAAAGGCGAACTCAGGCTGAGACTTGGTCACTTCCGCCAGGGGCCGATAAGGCGGCTGCTGAGCGGGCACGCTGCGCACGCGCATCCGCTGGAACGTGCCGCGCAGCTTCAAGGCGCAGAAACGGTTCGGTTGCGGGACGGCCGCATCTATGCGCGCCTGCAAAGCCTGGAGGTCCATGGCGATCCCGAGATCCTCCCGACGGTCCGGCTCAAACCGCGTGACGCACGCGAAGGGCGTCCTCTCGGATAGCGCCGGTACGGCAATCCGGCCATCGCCGCGCACCTGATAGAAGCAACCGTCGAGCAGGACCATTTCGCCATCCAGGCGATCGAAGGTGCCGATACCCAGATCGCCGTAGCGCCTCAAGTCACTCAGCGGCAGGTGTCCGCCGTAGACGCCTGCCAGCAGGGCGTCAATCGTGGCGACCTGGGTGATGCCGTTGTCCGGGCATGTCCGGCAACCGCACACCGCGGCAATGAGGAGGAGCAGCGCAAGCGCCCGAAGCGATCGTCTGGGTGGCAACATGTCGGTTCTCCATGCCTGCTGGCGGAATGGCATGTCGCCCGTATCCGCACGGCAGTTCACGTCTGGCGAACTGCATTGTCCGCCAGCACGCCTCAGAGGTTACGAGCCCGACTGGTGGATGTCAACGCGGCGGCGAGACCGGCCGGGACGGCCGGCTCCATTGGGCCTGCACACCCACACACGGCGAGACCGGCCGGGACGGCCGGCTCCATTGGGCCATACACTGGAGACGGCGGTCCCCGCCGTACCGTCAGGTTTTTTGGACGGCACGAAGAAATGGAGGGAAACCTCACGCCCATTGCTCGGCGTTGCGCGCCACTTCGGCGCGTGCTACAGTGCCGCCGTTGTTAACTGACGGGGATCACACCATGAGCGACGTGAAGGTAGGTATTATCGGCTTGGGCGGCATGGGCAGTTTCCACTTCGGGAACCTGCGCGGCGGCAAGGTGCGGGGCGCCAACGTGACGGCCGTGTTCGATCCGAACCCCGCCCGACTGGCCTGGGCGCGCGAACAAGGCATTGCCGCCGACAAGTGCTTCGACGACCGCGACGTCTTCCTCGCCAAAGGCGGCATGGACGCCGTGATCAACGCCACGCCGCACTTCTTCCAGCCGGCCAACGCCATCGCGGCGCTGCAGCATGGCCTGCACACGCTCATCGAGAAACCCGCCGGCGTCTATGCCAGGCAGGTCCACGAGATGATCGCCGCGGCGGAGCAGTCCAAGCGCATCTTCGCGATCATGCTGAACTGCCGCACGCTGCCGGTCTACCGCAAGATGCGCGAGCTCGTGCAGGGCGGCGAACTCGGCGCGATCCAGCGCGTCAACTGGGTCGTGACGGACTGGTTCCGCACCCAGGCCTACTACGACGGCGGTGGCTGGCGCGCCACCTGGGCCGGCGAAGGCGGCGGCGTGCTGTTGAACCAGTGCCCGCACCAGCTCGATCTGCTGCAATGGATCTGCGGCCGCCCGACGCGCGTCCACGCCTTCATGACCTTCGGCAAGTACCACAACATCGAGGTTGAGGACGACGTCACGGCCTACCTGGAATTCCCCGGCGGCGCGACGGGCACGTTCATCACAACCACCGGCGAAGCACCCGGCGTCAATCGCTTCGAGATCGCCGGCGAGTTCGGACGGTTGCTGGCCGAGGACGGCAAGTTGACGTTCCAGCGTAACCGCGTCTCTTCCGCGAAGCGCATCCGCGAGTCGAAGGAACTCTCCGACAAACCCGAATGCTGGAAGATTGACCTGACGCCGTCCGGCACGCCCGAATCGGGTCACGTCCAGATCATCCAGAATTGGGTGGACGCGATCGTCAGCGGCCAGGAGCTGATCTCTCCGGGCACGGATGGCATCCACAGTCTGGAAATGTCCAACGCCATGCTGCTGTCGGGCTGGACCTCGCAGGCCGTGGCGCTGCCGGTTGACCCCGAGCGCTTCTACGCGGAACTGCAAGCCAAGATTCGCGAGTCGAAGAGCCGCAAGCCGAAGACAGCCGGAACCGGCACACATAAGGTCGCGGGCTTCACGGGCTAGCGAGAACTACGTTGGATGGTGGGAGATACTGGACTTGAACCAGTGACCCCTTGCATGTCAAGCAAGTGCTCTAACCAACTGAGCTAATCCCCCTCAACGGAGAAAAGCACTATAGGATAGTCATTGCGCCCATGTCAACGTCAAGCGGTAGACAAACATGATCGCGTTCTCTGAAATGAGCCATCTCACGCAGGCCCTGCTGGCAACGCTGTTCACCTGGTTCGTGACCGCGTTGGGCGCCGGGTTGGTTTTCTTCTTCAAGAGCATCAACCGGCGCGCGCTGGACAGCATGCTGGGGTTCGCGGCCGGCGTCATGATCGCGGCCAGCTACTGGTCGCTGCTGGCGCCGGCCATCGAGTTGTCGGCCGACGCCGGCCAACCGCCCTGGTTGGCGCCGCTGATCGGGTTCCTGGCGGGGGGCGCTTTCCTGTGGCTCGCCGACAAGCTGTTGCCGCACCTGCACCCCGGATTCGCGGAGACCGGGCAGCACCGCGAAGGCATCGCCACGCACTGGCGGCGCAGCGTGCTGCTGGTAATGGCGGTGACGCTGCACAACATACCCGAAGGACTGGCCGTGGGCGTGGCCTTCGGCGCCCTGGCGGCCGGGGTGCCCGGCGCGTCGCTGGGCGCCGCCATTGCGCTGACCATCGGTATCGGCCTGCAGAACTTTCCCGAGGGCACGGCGGTGTCGGTGCCGCTGCGGCGCGAAGGTCTCTCGCGCTGGCGGGCCTTCCTGTACGGCCAGGGATCGGGCATGGTCGAGCCGCTGGCCGGAGTGGCCGGCGCGGCCGCTGTAACGCTGGTCCGTCCGCTGCTGCCCTATGCCCTGGCCTTTGCCGCCGGGGCGATGATTTACGTGGTGGTCGAGGAGTTGATCCCCGAGGCGCAACAGAGCCGCGACTCCGACATGGCCACCATCGGCGCCATGCTGGGGTTCGCCGTCATGATGACGCTCGACGTGGCGCTGGGCTGAGCGGTTCCTTCAGAAGACCATGTCCTTGTAGATGCACTCGATCCGCCGGCCCTGCTTGAGTTTGGCGTAGTAATCCTGGACGGCCTTGGTGTACTTCTCGCGCCGCACCTCCGCCGCCAGTTTGGGCCCGGTCAGAACCGGCCGCGTCTTGATCAGGATGTGGCTGACTTGCGCCGTCTCCGGCACCGCCGGGGCGCCATCCTTGGCTGGTTGCGCGGCGTGGCGGGCCGTCACCTTGACGATGTGGAAACCCGCGCTGGTCTCCACGATGGGGCCGATCTCGCCGATCGGTTGCGTGAAGGCCGCCTGGTCAAAGACCGCCACCATCCGTCCGCGCGTAACCTGCCCCAGATCGCCGCCGTTGCGCTTGCTGGGACAGTCCGAATACTCGGACGCCATCTTGGCGAAGTCCGCGCCCGCCAGCAGTTTGGCGCGCAACTCCTCGATCTTGGCGTGTTTGTCGGCTCGATCCTTGATGATCCTGGCCGCCAGCGCGTCCACCTCGGTTCCGGCCACGGTCACGTTCGGATCGACCTCCTGTTTGAGGAGCTTGTCCACGACGATGCCGTCCTCGATCTCGCGCCAGGCTGCCTCCTCGCCAAAGGGCGACTCCTTGCAGAACTGCTCCAACGAAACGCCACGTTGCCGCATGACTGTCTTGGCCATGCGGTTGGTCCCGTCGCGGCGGTCGGCCTCGGTCAGCGCGATCTGCTTCTTGCGCGCCTCCTCCAGCATCACGGTCTTGAAGACGAAGATGCTGATGGCCCGACGCCGGAAGAAGTTCATGGCTTCCGTCGCGCGCCCTTCCGGAATCAGCATGGTGCGCGATTCCTCGACGTACAGCGCCTTGGCGCGGTGTTCCATGTCGGCCCAGGTGAGCGTGATGTCGTCCACGCGCGCCACGACCTCGCGCGGATCGCGCGTGGGCTCCGCGGGCGGCTCCGGGTTCGATATGCCGGACATCGGCGTGGGCTTTGGCGCGGACTTCTCCGGCCGCGATTCCGACTGCTTGCCGCATCCCGCCGAAGCGAACAGTGCGGCCAGCGAAAGCAGACAAGTTGCGCGTGTTATGGACATACTCGTTCTCCCTGCGCGACGGCGCCAGACGCATCCAGCCAGCCGAACAACGCCTGCCGCGGCGCCGGCGGCACTTCGAGATGGCTCTGTATAAACATACCAAGAAATCGGCGGATTCCAAGCGCCAGTTGCGCATCCAAGGCTCCGGCGCCATCAAGTTCCTCAGGCCGCGCGCACACCTGCCACTCGCGGAGCAGCCGCAGCATTGGGGCGCCAACCGCCACGGATGCGCCCGCCTGACGGTGGGCCGGCGTCCGCGCGCAGACCAGCCGTCCGGCTCCCAGCGCAAAGCGGCACTCGCGCCGCGCCTCGTCTACCCCGCATTCGCCGCACGGCGTCAGGTTCGGCGCCCAACCGAGCCCCTCCAGGAACTTCAGCTCGAACCACATGACCATTCGCGCCAGCATCGCACCCCCGTGCAGGCAATCCAGCGTATGGTCGAGCAACTCGAAGGTCGCGCTCGCGTCCAGCATGGGCTGCGAGGTGCGCCCGGCGAGTTCGCACAGGTAGCCGGCCGCCAGCGCGGCGCGCCAATCTTCGCGCAGCCGCGGGCGCATCTCCAGCGGCGCGCACTCGCGCGCAATGTGCACGCCGTCGCGCTCGTGCCTGTAGAAGAGCAACTCGCACCGGCTGGCCAGATCGTATTGACCGAGAAAGGCGCTCTTGGGGCGGCAGGCGCCCTTGATGGCAGTGACCACGCGCCCGTACTCCGGCGTCAGCCACGTGACCATGCGGGAGGTGCGCGAGAACGGGCTGATGCGCAGCACGATGGCCGGCGTCTTGACAATCGTCATGTGGCGGCACCGCCCAGCCGGCTACCGACGCTGAGGGGACAACCGCACAGGAAGGCGCGACCGTCCACGACGCGGCCGCCTTCGCGCTGCACTTGCAGCAAACGCAACCGGCCGGCACCAGTGGCTACCGCCGGCCCCGGACCGGCGACGTCCGCCACCGTTCCCGGCGCGGCGCCGTCGGCCGGCGCGGTCTCCGCGGCCGCGCGCAACACCTTGAGGCGTTCGCCGACGCGGGCGGCGCCGCGCTCCGGCGGCAGCCAGGTATAACAGGCGGGCCAGGGATTGAAGGCGCGCACGCGCAGCGCCAGCTCGGACGCTGGCAGCTTCCAGTCGAGCAACCCCTCCTGCTTGTTGAGCTTGGGGGCATAGGTTACCCCGGCGGGGTCCTGCACCCGCGGCGCGATGGCGCCGGCTTGCCACAACGGCAGACAGCGCAACAACAGCGCCGCGCCCAGCGGCGCGAGCCGGTCGTACAGCGTGCCGGCCGTGTCGTCTGACGCGATCGTCTCCTGGGCCTGCATCAGGATGGCGCCGCTGTCCATGCCCTTGTCCATGAGCATGATCGTCACGCCCGTCACCGTGTCGCCGGCGGCGATCGCGCGCTGCACCGGCGCCGCGCCGCGATGGCGCGGCAGCAGCGACAGATGCACATTCAGGCAACCCAGCGGCGGCAACCGCAGGATGCGCTCGCCCAGGAACTGACCGTAGGCCACCACGACAATCGCCTGCGGCGCCCAGCTTGTCAGTTGCGCCAGTACATCGGGCGCGTTGATCTTCTCCGGGGCAATGATCGTCAGGCCGTGGCTCTCGGCATCGGCCTTGCAGGCGCAGGGCTGGAAGCTGCGTTGCCGGCCGCAGGGCCGGTCCGGCTGCGTCACCACGCCGGCGACTTCGATCTCCGGCGACGCGAGCAACGCCCGCAGCACCACGCAGGAGACATCCGCCGATCCCATGAAGACTACGCGCAAGCTCAAATTGCCTCCACCTTGGCGCCGGTGTGCAGCAGACGCCGCAGCACGACTTGCGAGCTTTGCTCCACGCTCGCGAAGAGGCTGGCGCCGCGCGCGTCCATCGCCACGATGCCGGTCAGGCCCTCCACCTCGAGTTCCCACATGGCCTCGGTAGCCCCGAACTCCTCGAGAAACCAGACGCGCCCCACGCGGCGCACGTGGCGCGCCACCCAGGCCGCCGCACCGCCGACGACCTGCACATACACGCAACCGTACTCGCGGCAGGCGGCCTGCGTGGCCGGCCCCATGCCGCCCTTGCCCAGAATCGCGCGCACGCCGTGATGGCTGATGATGGCGGGCATGTAGGGATCCTCGCGGCTGGAGGTGGTCGGACCGGCCGCCATCACACGCCAGCCGCCGCGGCCGCCTTCCTCCGGCAACACCACGGGGCCGCAGTGGAAGATGGCCGCGTTCCTCAGATCCACGGGCGCCTTGCCGCCATCGAAGAGGAAACGATGCAGCCGGTCGCGCCCCGTGTAGACGATGCCGCGCAGACTGACGGTGGCACCCAGCGGCAACGCGCGCACCGCCGCGCCTTCGAAGGGATAGGTCAGGTTGTAGTCAGCCGCGTTCACAAGTGGTCCGCTCCCCGCGTGCCGTCATCCGCCGGTCATGGCGTCGCGCGTTCATGGTTCCAGCCACTCCACCGGCGCGCCGGCGGCATCCAGCACCACGCCGCGCCGCCGACAGGCCCAACACATGTATGCCACCGACACGAAGTAGCTGGCGGGCAGACGGCTGCGCACGGTGGCCTTGACGCCCAGCAGCGTCGTCTTCCCGCCCAGCCCCATCGGCCCGATCCCCAGCGTGTTGGCGGCGGCCAGTAGCTCGCGCTCCAGCCGCGCCAGCTCCGGCTGCGGCGCCGCGTCGCCGAGCGGACGCAGCAGTTGCCGTTTGGCCTCCCGATAGCCTTCCGCGCGGTCGCCGCCGATGCAAACGCCCAGAATACCCGGCGCGCACCCCATCCCCTGCGCGCGCCAGACCGCGTGCAGCACGCAGGCCCGCACGCCGGCGAGATCGCGGCCGGCCTTGAGGTGGTCGTCGGGTAGACTGTATTGCGTGCTGACGTTCTCGGAGCCGCCGCCCTTGAGCAGCAGCCAGACCTCGGTCCGGCCGTTGTCGCACTGCTCGAAATGCATTACGGGGCAGCCGTGCGCGAGGTTGTCGTCAAGCGAGGCGCCACTGAGCGTCTCGATGGTGTTGCGGCGCAGGTAGCCGCGCCGCGTGGCCTCGGCCACGGCCGCGCGCGCCCAATCCTCCAGCCGCCGCTGATCGGCACCGCGCGGCGCGCGCCAGTAAAAGGTCAGAGTGCCGGTGTCCTGACATAGCGGGGTCCCCGCCTTGCGAGCCAGGAAGGCATTCTCGACGACGACTTCGAGGCAGCCGCGCGCGCGCGGCGTCTCGCTCTCGGCCAGACGCGCCTTTTGCAGGGCCGCCACGACGTCGTCGGGCAGATCGGTTGCCGTGCGGCGGATCAACTCGACCAGCGTGGCGGTCCAGTGCCCGCCATTCTCAGGCTGTACTTGCACGCCCACGTTCATGTCTCCAGATGCACGCCGGCGCCGGGACCGATGGCCTTCAGCAACGGCGCCAGCAACTCCTCAGGCACTCCCTGTCCGCCGCTTGCCACTCCCAGGCGTCTGCCCGGCGTTGCGCGGCCATGATAATCCGAACCGCCCGTAATCAGCAAATCGTGCCGCCTGGCCAACCGCAAACACTCGATCGTCAGCTCCTGCGAATGCTCCGGATAGTAGGCTTCGATACCGTCCAGACCCAAGGCGCGCAAATCCCGGACCCGATCCGCCAGCGTGACCGGTCCGGATGCGCAAGAACAGGGATGCGCCATCACAGTGACGCCGCCCGCCGCGTGAATCAGGCGGACGGCCTCCGCGGAGTCGAGACGATAGCGCTCGGTGTAGGCCGGCGCACCCTTGCCAAGGTAGCGGGTGAAGGCCTCTTCCGCGGTCTTGACCCAGCCGCGCGCCATCAACGCCTGGGCAAAGTGCGTGCGCACCACGACCTCTCCGCCCGCCAGCGCGGCGACCTCTTCCCAGGACAAATCGAGCCCGAGCGCCCGCAGTTTGCCCAGTATGACGCGGTTGCGCTCTTCGCGGCCGGCCAGCACCCGCTCCAGAGCGGCGTTCAGCTCGCGGTGCGCGGGATCGAACCCCAACCCCAGCAGATGCAACGTGCCTGACGCCGACTGCGCGCTGATCTCCACGCCAGCCAGTCCCGTTATACGCGCTTGAAGGCAGGCGGCGAAAAAGACCGGCAGGCCGCGCATGTTGTCGTGGTCGGTCAAGGCCAGCGCGCGCAATCCGGCGGCGCGAGCGTGCTGCACCAGCTCAGCGGGCGTGTCGGTGCCATCGGAAAAGGTGGAGTGCGTGTGCAGGTCCAGCATCGCGTCGCATCAGCCCTGCAGCGTGTAGGTGGCGCGCATGGTTTCGGGTTCCACGCCGGCGAAGTAGCCCGCAATGGCGGCGTCGTAGTCGGCGGTATGCCGGAAGGCCTTGCGCATCAGCCGGAAGCGCGTATCCAGCCCCAGCGTGCACTTGTGTGCCGCTATTTCGGCCAGCAGCGCGGCATAGTCGGCGGGATCGGTGACAGCCGCCACGCGCAGGTAGTTCTTGGCGGCGGCGCGCACCATGCAGGGGCCGCCGATGTCTATGTTCGTGCGGGCCTCCTCGGGAGTGACGCCCGGCTTGGCGATAGTCTGACGGAAGGGGTACAGGTTGACCACCACCATGTCTATCGCCACGGCGGAGGCGCGCGCCAGGTCATGCTGGTGCGCCTGGTTGTAGGTCTCGGAGAGCAGCCCGAGGTAGATCTTGAAATCCAGGGTCTTGACCAGACCGCCCTGCATCTCGGGCTGGCCGGTATAGTCCGACACCGCGATCAGGCGGCGTTTGGCTTCGTCCTCGCCCAGGATCTTGCCGATGGCAGCGTGGGTACCGCCGGTGGAATAAATCTTCACGTCCGGACAGTGGCCGACGAGGCCGGGGATAAGCCGCTCCAGGCCGGTCTTGTCGGAAACGCTGACCACCACATTGAGGATGCGGATGCGATCGTCTATGCGCCTGACGATATTGAGCGCCATGGTTTGTCTCCGTATGGTGGGGTGTTCCGCGCGAACTGCCAACAGCATGTCAGATTGCGCCGCATCGCGCAACCGGACAGCAGCAGTTCTCAATATGGGCGTGTGTCCGCGTGTGTCCGCCGCTGAAGCGGCTTCGGTGCTGCACGTCCGGCTAAGGAAAGAGCCTCTAGTGAGGAGACGGAACGGACTTCTACATTCTGCGGTTCAGTATCCGTCAATCTGCTGTTCGATTGGGCCGCGGGTTTTCCCCGCATGCGAACCGCAGATTGACGAATAATGATTTTAGAATCATGAAGGAAAGAGCCTCTAGCTCGCGCGACCGGCCGGGACGGCCGGCTCCAGAGCACGGGAAACGACCCGCGCCAGGTCGCGGCGCTCAAAGCGAAACGCTGCGTCCGATCTCGGCTGACTGCTCGGCGGCGAAACAGAGGCGCATGGTTTCGTAGGCGTCGCGGGCTGGGGTCATGGGCGGCAAACCGTTGGCCACGCGTCGCACGATGTCCAGCGTCTGGTCCGTGGTGTTGTGGTAGTAGAAATGGTCTTCCTTGGACGTCCAGGTGAGTTTCTCGACCCAGTCGCTTTCCATCCGCTCGGGCTTGTCCGTGAACTGCCAGCGCTTGATCCGGCGGTAGAAGACGTCGGTCTCGGCCGCGCCCTTGGTTCCCACCACGATGTAGCGCAGCTTGTGGCCGTCGCCAAGTTGCAGATCTGTGATGCTATCCGCCAACGGATCGCCCCGGAAGGTGGCACCATAGTTCAGGTAGAAAGTGATGTGGCTGACCGCGCCGTTCGCGAAGCGATAGGTCGTGTGGTAGTTGTCGCGCACTTCCATGTACGGCACCACGATCGGCGGACAGGCTGAAAACACTTCGGCAACGGGCGCACCCACCCACCACCTCGTCAGGTCCACGTAATGGCTCAGCCTCTCGCCGAAGGTGTCGCCGCCTTCCTGCTTCCTGTTGCGCCATTGGTCGCGCGCATAGCAGCTCGTGCAATACAGGCAATGCGTGCTCACCACTTGTCCCAGCAACCCGGCATCCACCCATTCCTTGATCTTCGTGTAGAGCTTGGAGTAACGGAGTTCGAAGCCCACCTGGAAGAATGCGCCCAGACGTTCCGCCGTCTCCACCATCGCGCGGGCATCGTCGAGCGTATTGGCCATGGGCTTCTCGGTCATGACCGCCTTGCCGGCTTCGAGCGAGCGAATCGCCAGCTCCTTGTGCGCATGGTTGGCGGCGGTGACAAAGACCAGCTTCACCTCCCGATCGGACAGGATGTCTTCCAGCCTGGTCGTTCCCGGAACCCCATGATTCTCGCGTACCTTCCGTATCCGCTCATCCGAAACGTCGAAGGCCACCTGACTTTTTACATGCGGACTCTGCTTCAGGTGCCCAATCACCGCCTCGCCCATACCGCCAGCGCCCAGTATCGCAACTTTCATTTTCCGTAATTCCCCAATCTTTCGCCCTAGTCTTTTGTTTCAAGCTCCCCGCGGAGGTCATCCTGCTGCTCCTTCCAGGAACTCGCGCCATACTCAGACTGACCAATGTTCTTGTCAATACGTCAGCAACCTCGCTTGCCAAGGGGCCACGGGCGGCAGCACAAACCGCGCGTAGGCGCCATCGCGTCCCGCGGCACGGAGCGTCTCCTCCGCACAGGCGGCATCCACCATTCGCAGGCTACCCGCCGCCGTCCGCACCATGATGGTCAAATTCTCCGCCGGTTCCATGCTGGCATTGACCAGGTAGAGCGCCAACCGGCCCGGTTCCGGCTCCCTGACCCACAAGCCCGCCTTGTGGAACGACTCCACGTAGGCCGGCAGGGAATCGCGCGAAAGCCAGCGCAACAGGTTTTTGATCTGCACGGACTTGGAGAGATTCTGGAGGAATGCCCAGGGATAGTAACCGGCTACGCACACGCGCCCGCCCAACCGGTTCTCGAATACGCCCGCGCAGCAGGCGCCCAGTTCCGTCCCGGCATAGTCAAGCGCCCGCGCCAGACTCCGCGCAGTCCCGCAACGTGGCTTCAGCATCGCGGCGGGTTGCTTCCAGAACGACTGCCTGCCGTCCCGCTGCCGGCCGGCCATCCGACCGTTCAGCGTGTCGGACGTGAATTCTTCCATAGCATCGGCCTCGACCGTGCGCGCGATCTCGAAACCGGTCAAGTCCGCATGACCCATGGCATTCACATGCGCCAGCGCTGCCGCGTCCATGTAGACGCCGGCGGACAACGTCCTGACGACATCCTCCAGCGGCATCGCCAGTGGTGCGTCGCCGGTCCACAACGTCACCGGCGCGTCCTTCGGCGCGTAGCCGCACGGAATGCCCAGTTCCAGCAATTCGCCGGCGAAATCGCCCATCATGCGCCAGAACTCCGGATCGAACCAGTTGTCCTTGGTGCAGTTGGCCGCGGCAAAACTGTCCCGGGTCCAGCCGGTGTAAACGCCACGCGCGGGCGAGCGCCCGAAGGTGCGCGCCAGCAGGTCCAGGAAGGGACGGGCCGCGCGGATCGCGCCGACCATCGGTGCGTATTCATCCAGCGGCTCGTCGTACATCGACAACACGTTGAAAGCCGCGCCGGTGCAACCGGCGGCAATGTGGGTGGCCGCCTCCAGCGTGGTGGCACAGGGGGACTTCTTCAGCATCTGGTAGGGAAAGTTCTCGATCTCGGACTGAATAGACACCACCTGGTCCGGCAGAGCCGCAACCTGCCGGCCGATCGGATGCGACTTTCCGAACATGGTGATCGGACTGTCGTCGGTGCCAAAGCCGTTGCCTCCCGGACGCCACATCACGGGCGCCTGGCCGGGGCCGGAGAGCGCCTCGGCCCAACTCGCAAAGGCATACCCCTCGTAATACCGCTCCCCGGTCATCAGTCCCAGGGGCAGGCCGGGCTTGACCGCGTGGGCGGCGCACTCGACCCGTTGCAGAAGGCGCACGATCGTGTCGCGGTTATGCTGCAGCCAGGCGCGCCGCACCTTGAGCTTGGCGGCCGTTTCGCCGCCATTAAAGGCCTCACGTAGCGCGTCGCCCGTATAGCGCACCCCCGTCTCCTTCTCGAACAGATCGAGACAACGTGCGCAAAAGCAGGTTTCGATCGCCGGACTGTGTCCAAAGAGCCGGACATCGTCGTCCACCCAGATGAAATCGGGATCGGCCTGCGCCAACAGCCGGTAGACCTGCTCGACGTAGTCGCCCATGCGAGGATCATTGGGACAGAACGAACCCCGGCACACGCGGCCGTGACTGTCCGTCATGGGCGTGAAGTCGGCTGACAGTGATTGCGCGCGGTTTTCCTCGTGGTGGCCAATGGTGGTCAGCAGGTTAATGCCGGCGCGCAGCCCGTCCGCGCGAGCCATGCGCATCCGCTCGCGCAGCAAGCCCGCCCGCTCGGCAATGGCCGCAAGTGGCAGCGGCGCGTGCGTTTCGTGCGAGAAGAGCGCGATTTCGTCCGTGACTCCGGCGTGCGCGCGGAACAACCGCAGGAGTTCCGCGAAGCGTTCCTCCCGTCGCCACAACGTGGGCCCGATGCGGAAGGAGACGAAAGCCTTGGCGATGTTCTGTTTCATATTCTTCCTAAAAGTCTGACCGTATTCACTTATGCGCGCGGCAATGGCGGCAGCGGACGCGGCACGGTTTCAAAGAGAGGTAGCTTTTCGCCTTTAGGCTCGATCCCAACCACGGTGTTACCGAGCCAGTTCACGGTGACGGTGCGTTCTATCTTGTCGGTAAAGTGATTGAGCGTCTGCTCTTGGGTAAACGCCACCAGCGGGTAAGTTAGCGTCAACTTCTCGCACGCCTTGACGCTGCCGACGAAGAGGTAGGCACCACGCCAGTCGGGCGCGACCGTTGCGCCGGCGCGTTGGAGTCGCACGCGCTCGCGCGGCGCCCAGGCCGGCGGCCGCAGCCAGAAGTCGCGCGCGACCTTGGCCGTCACCTCCATGCCGCCACGCGTGGGCAGAAACGATGCGACCTTCGCCTCTGGCGCGTCGCGATCGAATCCCATGTTGACGTGGATACCGTCCGCTTCGTCCGTGACTGTATTCTTCCAGGCCACATGCAGTGAACGCATCCCTTCCGGCACGCAGCAGCCCATCATGTCCATGTCGTACTGGTAGTGAATCCGCTCCGTAAGCCCCATGCGTCCCTGGAAACCTCCTTCCAGGTTCCGCGCCATGGTCAGTCCCTTCTCGCCCTCCTCGCCCGGATGCAGTCGTCGGTACATCTCCTCATATTCCGGCGAAAAGAAGAACTGTGCCTCGCGGATGTAGTTGCGGACCGCCCGCTCCACCACGTCCCAATACTCGGGATAGCCGCACTTGGCCAGCTTCTCCGCCATGCTGATGACGTCGCCCACCACGCAGGTCTCCGAGCCCACCGTGGACCCGATGCCCTCAGGCATCCAACCGTAGGCCGTGCCGCGCGACAGCACGAAGTCGAGCAGCCGTTTGCACCAGGCCACCAGGCGCGGCTCGCGCGTAATCGAGGCCAGGTGCGCCATGCCCCAACCCTGGCGGGTGCGCATGTGGGAGTGGGCGTCGAACGAACCATCGGGCCGCACCCCGAGATCCAGGTCCCGCGATGTCTCCGGAAACTCCGGAATGCCGCTGAACTCCGTGCGCTGCCGTTGTTGTCGCGGCGTCAGTTTCGAGGGATCGCGCAGCAGCCCGTGGCGCCACTGGTCGTTGGCCATCTCACCCTCGGCAAAGGCCACGGCGAAAGCCAGCGCCTCTGGCTCGCGGAACGCCTCGTAGTAATGCGTCACCCCCAGCAGCGGCATGGCGGGGTGATAGGGCGTGCAGTCGCTCACCGCCCAGCCCTCTTCGTCCCACCAGCCATTGCCGCCAGCGTAGAAGGCGCGCCCTTCCACCCAATCGGCCCGCCGCCGCAACGCCTCGAACATCTTGCGGCACAAGGGGCGCAGGCGCTCGTCGCCCGTGCGGCGGAATTCCTCGCTCAGGCTGACCAGCAGTTCCCCGGTCGTCCAGCTTACGGCCCAGATCCCCGGCATGGTGCTGCTCGCCCGCACCGTCACCCAGCAGTTGCCATCGTCGCGCAGATAGCCCAGCACCCGCTTGCGGACGCCTCGCCCCACCTCGTCCGCCGCGGTGTCGCCGGTCATCTCCCGCATGTAACCGAACTCCCAGTCCATGCGGCAGTCGGTGTCGCCAATCGTGATCGGATCGTGGTCTTCCGGCCCGGGACAGGGCGGGTACCAGGAAGGCACCATGCTGAAGCGGCACTCGTAATCCAGCTTCGGCCGCGGATTCAGGCGCAGGGCCCGCTGACACCACCGCGCCATCGCCACCAGATCCATATCTGCGGCCGGCCTGACGTTGAGCAGGGCATCGGCCTCGTGCCGGGTCTCCACCAGACGCACGTTGGAGACGTCGCCGAGAAAACCGCTGAGATCAGTGTTGTTATTCATGCTTTAGGAAAAGCTCATTGGCATGGCGCAGACGGTCGGGGCATTCGGTCCAGGAGGGATCCTCGGGCCCCGAATGGGTGCGGGGAGTGCAACCCCAGTAGCCGGCTTGCTTCAGCAACCCCACCATGTACTCGATCAAGGACCAGTAGGCGTCCGATCGCTCTTCCCAGCGCATCGCCGGATGCGCGCAATAGGTGGCGCACTCGCTCACCACCAATGGCATGCCGGGAAAATGCTCGTTGCGGATGGACAAACCCGCCGCGACATTCTCCTCCGCGTATCGCCGGTATTCGGCCATGTCACGGATCAGGCTCTCGCTCAACAACCGCTCGATCTCGGGAAGCGCTTCCGCCTTCAGGCTGTTGTACAACCATACCCGCCGGTACCAGCCTTCTTCGATATGGGGATCGTCGTTCGCACTCCGGCGGACGGCTGCGATATCCGCGGCGGACTCGCGCAGGAAACGGCCGATGACGGGATGCTTGGAGGCGTGCGCAAAATCGAACTCCTCTTGCTGAACGTAATCGTCCAGCAGTTTGTAGACGGACCAGCAGTAATACATGTGCTGATCCCATACCTGCGCGTTCCTGGGCAACGCGTCCAACCCACCGGGGCTGGCGGTGTCCATGGCCCACAGCAAGTCAGGATGTCTGTCCCTCAAGAACGCCAGCGCTTCCTCATGCCAGCGCCTCAGTTCGCAATACACCGCGCGCCTTTCCTCCGCCGAGGCCGTCGCCTTCATCAGGTGCCACTGCGTGCCGAACCCGGAGAATTCGTTGAAGATATCCACATAGGCGATTCGCGTATGAAGCCCCTCATCCTTGAGGCGGGCAATCAGCCGATCGTAATCCCGGGCAAAGTACATGAACCGCTCCCGCGGCGGGATGCTCCACATCTCCCGCCGGATGCGGTCGTCCACGTACCAGAAGGTATGAAGATAGAACCAGCTCGACAGAACGACATGGACATCGTGACGCTCTGCCTGCCTGAACAGTTCCAGGACGCGTTCCAGCACATCGCATTGAACGTTCCCTTTTCCGACATTCAGTTGGCGGAGGTTGCTGAACTCCCCAAAGGGCGATCGGAGCAGGATTCTGCCGCGTCGTTTACCGTCCGGCGAATGAATCAGACCCACACCGGAATCCACCCGAACGCAGTTAAACCCGCGTTCCCGGAGCTCGGTAAAGCGCTTCTCCAAGTCGTGAAAAGCGCCGCCTTCCTGAATCCCGTAGAAGTAATTCCAAAGCCAGAACGAGATCGTCAGTCGCTCCGGCAAGCGCGCCATGATTTCACTTCTGTCCACCGCTTACCTCTCTTATCTCGACGTTATCCACCCAAACCTTGCCCGTGCTCTTGTTGAGGAACTGCAGCTCGATGACGCCGGACAATGTATCAGACGTGGTGAACTCGAGGCGATAGGGTTGCCAGCCGCGCTCGCCCTTGATCGCCGACATCTTTTGTGGCGGAAACGCCGGCACATCCGGGAACCAGCCGCCCACATCCGAACTCAACTCCAGCACGCCGTCGTCCGCTTCGTGCCGATGCATGAGAGTCAGCACATAGCGAGTGCCGCGCTTGAGGATAGTCGGCTGGCTCGTCTTGAAGTAGTACGGCTGATCCACGATCGCTGTGCCCGGCGCCACCCAATAGTTGGGCAACATCAGCCGCCCCGGCAACTGCATGGACTGCTTACCCTCGGCGGGAGCGTTGCCATCCACGAGTCCGTCAATGTGGTGAAGGACCTCATTTGCGTCCTTGACGCTGGCCGGAGGCTCTTTCTGCTGCATCACCATCGTGAATGGCTCCGATCCCTTGGCGGACCACATGTCAGGCGTCCCATTTCCCATCGAGTCGGTTTCGAACCCGCCGTTCACCAGCGGCGGCGCGAGGATGCAGCTTGCCGCGCAACGCGTGGAGAATCCTGCGCTCACGCGAACTTCGACCCGGCCGCGCTTCGTCATGTTCCCGATTCCATCCAGCCCGACTTCCACGCGAGCCGTGCCGCCGGCGGCCACTTCGCATCGCTCCGGCGGCGCCTTCAGGGCAACGCCCTCCGGCGGATTCCAGGATAGCTTGACCGTTCGCGCCTTGTCGGACGTATTGACCAGTTCCAGAACAAGCTTGTCAGGCCCCGGCGCAAGCGGCCAGTAACAGTGCGCGCGTACCGCTTCGTCCTTTGGCGCTTTCGCGACCAGCAGGATCGTGGATGCCTGCGCGTCGGGCACTTCCACCACGGTGGCGCCGTTGTCCCAGCGCACGGGCAACGCTTTCACTTCCCCACCCCACAGATAAGCGAACGCCTTGCTTACGGTAGCGAGCGCATCCCACTTCAAGCGTAACTCGGCGCCTTGAACGCGGTCTTCGTTGTGAATATTGATCGCGGCGCCAACATGCTTTCCGTCTGCGCGCCGAAACCACCGGGTGTCGATCCCGGGCTTGCCGAGCGTGAGACCTTCGGTATCCTGGAACTCCCCTTCGTGCATCCAGTCGCCGATGCGCTTGCGGTGCGCGTAGAACTCCTTCACATCGTGCGAGGCGGACACGAAGTCGGCCACCAGGAACAAGTTCAAATGCCGGGCATAGTCACCGACATCGAATCCGGCTCTCGTGGCGCCGTTGATGTGGCCCTTGATGAGCTGGACCTCCGGGAACGTGTATTTGAACACGTCGCCTTCGGATCCAAGGTGACCCACCCAGAGGCCGAAATTCGCGTACTGCATGCACTGATCGTTGTTGCCTTCCGTGGCCATGGCATAGTCGGGGTTGCGCTTGCGTCCCTCCTCGATGGCTCGGCGCATGCCTTCGATCGTCGTCTGCATGCCGATCGCCCGCTGCGATCCGTGTCCGTGGTTGAGGCTGAAGCAGAAGCCGCCACCCAGGGCGGCCTGGTCGAAGTAGACGCCGTCCGCGCCGTAGACTGCGCCGAAATTGTATGCCATGTTGTCCGCGAGGGCCTGAGCCCATCCCGAGCCGCACATGGACCAGGTGGGTCCGTAGTTCATGATGTCCGTGAAGCTGTACCGGGGGACGGAGCCATCGGGGTTGAGTCTTCCCCACTGCGCCGTGAAACCGAGTGGCTGCAGTCTCAATTCCTTCGGAATCAGGCGGCGCGGCGTCGGTCCCATGTAAGGCGCCGTCAGAAAGCTGTCTGACCATGCCTGATTATAGTAGTAAGTGTTGTGCCAGCCGCGCTTGCGCGCTTCGGCGTGGGCGCGACGGAAGTCCTCGACCGTTCCCAAGCGCGGATTCAGGCAGGGAAAGGGAGAGAAGGACGGCGTGCCGTCCGCTGTCCGTCCAAAGTTCTGGGAATAGCTGACCCCGAACCAGTCCAGGTTTGGCCAGGCATGCGTGATGTAGCGGTCGGCTACCCCTTCACTCAAAATGGTCCAGCCATCGGTGCGGCGGACCCATTCAGGATTGTCCACCTTCTTCATCCACGTGCGCGCCCATTGCCGGTAGAGGTCCGCCGACCGATGCCAGTCGCCCGCGTGCCAGCCGATCTCGTATTCGGCTTCGCCCGTTCCTTCCGGATCGACCACCAGCATCCGCGAGAACTTGTAGTCCAACCCCATCGCCGCCGGGTCGTTGTTGTACGTCATCCAGATGTGATAGGCGTCCTTATTGCGAGTCTGGATTGTGAAGGCGCCGGCGGATTCCGGGCTATACAGTGTGTACCAACCCATGCTTGTCCAGCCGGGATATAAGCCGCTGGTCGGATTGCCGCGCATGGGCGAGTGGTAAAGGACACCGGAGCAGTCGGACGCCATGGCGTCAATGGCCGGCGCCCGGTTGGCCTCGGCGTCACTGCCGATCCGCACTCCTGAGATCATCGGGAAACTGAGCCCGTAGACTTCGCGGGCCGATCCGTTCTCCACCCGCAGTTTCCAGCGGGCCAGTCCTTTTTCAGGTAACGCGATGTTGACCCTGGCTGTCAGGCTGCCTCCCTCCAGCAGGTATTCCAGCGCCAGCGTTGCGCCGTGAGCGTGCGGCGTTTCACACGCCCTCCGCTGCAGACTCCCGGCCACCGGCTTGGCAACCCCATCCGGCATGCCCAGCTCGAACAGCGGCTGACGCCGTCCCGGCGGCACGAACCATCCATCCTGCGCGCTCCACCAGCCCATCAGATCGCCGGTGGCCGGGTCGAACAGGATCCTCTGCTCGGCGTTCGCGAGTTGGATCAACGGCTCGCCTAGCTCCTTTGCCACGACGCTCCAAGCAGCTATCGGCGACGACTTGCCGCCGGCATCCGGCTTCACCGTGCAACGCAGCGTCACGGTGGCACCCGTGCCCACCGCGTCGAGCGCGGCATCCTTCAGGCCGGTCCAGGTGGCTCCGCCGTCCTTGGAGTAGCTGTAGGCCAGGAGACCTGTTGGTATGGAGGGATTGGACTGAATGGACGCCCAGGACCTGGCCATAATTGGGTCAAGTGGCTGGAAGGTGACCGTGGCGGTGGAGACCGCGGCGCGGGTT
>JAQULY010000019.1 GCA_028718445.1 Kiritimatiellia bacterium | reverse complement strand
CTAGGTCCATCTAGAAGCTAGCTTCTAGGTCTGTGCGAGGATGCGTCTCCTCGTTTTCCTTAATCGTCGTCCGTGATCGTCGGCCGGATTGTCTCTTGACAGTTCCTCATTTCGAACCCGTTCGGCGAACGGCGGGGACCGCCGTCTCCAGCGGTGTCCCTTGGAGCCGGCCGTCCCGGCCGGTCCGGACTGCTCCTGGTTGGCGTCATCGAGTGGTCAGTCCGCCGACGTACCCACCACGCGGTTGAAGCAGTGGTGCCAAACGTCCCGATATTCCGATCTCCAGGGCGTGTTGACATGTTCGCCGCCAGCGCGCATTCTGTGAGTCTGGAAATCAAAAATGCACCCTTTCAGAAGATGGAACTCCGACGGTCGTCGTTGCGTGAGGAAGGAAAGGGCATGGAACCAGTGTATGTCCTTCCGGCTAAAGATGAGCCAAGCGTTGCGGCTAAACATCTTGTTGTTTGGCGTGGTTGTTCTGTCATCAGCGGGGTGCTGCGGTCATCTCGCGTGTTCTGAGTGGGTGACCGGGCATCCCGTCAAGGGAGACACCTGGATGAATCGTACGTTGGATGTGGATTACAAGGAAACCCCAATGGTTCAGGTAATGGATGACCTGGAGCGCCGCCTGAACATGGATAGCAGAGACACCGTACGCATTCGGATAGCCGAAGGCATGGCAGGCGAGGGAATCAGGGCTGCGAAACTGACTGTCCAGGCCAAAAGCATTCGCGTACGAGACCTGCTTGAGGGCGTGGCGAAGCTTGTGAAATGCGAGATACGGTACCGTAGAAATGAGGTTGAGCTGCGGTACCCACTACGGTGTGACGAGTAGCGGAAGCGGCGGAGGAACGTCGGGAGCTGGCGGCTGCCAGGCTTGCTCATCAAAGCGCTGATTCAGTGATCCACTGATCCATCACATTTCAACTCCGACACAACACCGAGTAAGAGTTGCCATAGCCTGTGGCTCGTGATATACGTTAGGACCATGTTTCTCGACTTGACCTGGCATGAGGTGATTGCGATCACGGTGGCCCTGCTGGCAGGGGCGCTGATCGGCATCGAGCGGCAGTTCCGCGACAAGGCGGCGGGTCTGCGCACCATGATCTTCATCTGCATGGGCGCCACGCTCTTCACGCTGGTCTCGATGCGCCTGGCGCCGCACGACCCGGTGCGCGTTGCCGCCAATATCGTCACCGGCGTGGGCTTTCTGGGCGCGGGCGTCATTCTCCGCACGGGTGAGCGCATCGTCGGCGTGACCACGGCTTCGGTTATCTGGATGACCGCCGCTCTCGGCATGGCCATTGCCGGCGGTTACTACCTGCTGGCGGCGCTGACCACCTTCCTCTCGGTTATGGTCTTGTGGTTTTTCCGGCGCCTGACACTGGCTCTCGACAAGGTGCATGAGGAGCGGAGCTACAGCGTGACGTTTGACGACTACGCCATGCTCCAGGCCTTCGAATCATTCTTCGGCACGGTGCGGGTCGTCTGCGATCACCGCGAGGTGGTCAAGAGCGATGGCAAGATGGTCTGCGTCTGGCATCTGGCGGGGCCGCTTGCGGCACACCAGAAGGTCATCGCGCACCTGCTGGCCAATCCGCATGTGCGGGAGTTGCGTTACTAGTTGCTAGTCCTCAAGGAGCGAACATGCCGACACCCAACTGTTTCAATCACACCCGCGTGCCGGCGCTGGCCGCCGGAGCCATCCTGATGTGCCTGGCTACGGCGCTGGCCGCCGCCAACGATGCGGACAAGGCCGACGGAAAGAACGATATGCAGAAGAAGACCAACCCAACCGATAAAACCGCCACTTCCACGCCGGCGCCTCTGGCCCAGTATACCGGGCGCATCAGCAACAAGCTGCCGGGCTGGCAGTTCCTGGCGGAAGAGAAGGGCAAGATGGTCCAAGTGCCCTTCGAGGGACTCTATGAGAGCAAGGGCGGGCGCCTGCAGTCACCGGTGATCGCACTCGACAAGGCCCCCGGCAAGGGCGCTTTCTACCGGCTGACATTCAAGGCCAAGACCAGCGGCCACTGCTACTGGTGGGTGGACCTGTTCGACGCCGAGGGCAAGTGGATTCCGGATATCAACAGCGCCGTTTATCCCGGCAACCTGGAAGACTACGATGTTATGTTCTACGCCCAGGGGCCGGCCGTGAGCATTCAGTTGGCCTTTCTGTCGCAAGCTGGGGTCGAGGTCCACGATGTCACGGTACGCCGCGCTACCGCCGCCGAGGGCGCCGACTGGTGCGACCGGCAGATGGCGGCCTTGCCACCCCTGAATTTCACTCCGACATCGGCCGGCGGCGATTTGTTGCCGAAGACCGCGGCGGCGCTGCGGCAGGGCCGGCCGTGGCGCATCGTCATGCTGGGTGACAGCATCATGAACGACAGCTTCAATTCGCTGTTTCAGTCGCTGGTCAAACGCGATTTTCCGCGGTCGGAATGCGAGTTCATCCTGTCCGTACGCGGCTCGACCGGCTGCTGGTTCTACCACGAGCCCGAGAATTTCACCAACTACGTCGCTCGGCACAAGCCGGATCTGCTGATGATCGGCGGCATCAGCAACGTGCGCGGCGCCGACACCATGGATGCGGACATGCAAGCCGTCGAGAGCGTCATCCGTCAGGCGCAGTCCCTCGGTTGCGAAGTAGCCGTGCTTAGTCCGCCCATGGCGGTGGACTGGCGCCAACGCGACGCTGGCGGCCAGGTGCTGCCCAACCAGAACTGGCGGGAGTTGAGCGCCACCACCAACAGTCCCAATGGACTGAGGTTGCGGTACGAACTCTACGCGCGCGCCGCCCAGGCGCATGGTGCCGCCTTCTGGGACATAACCACGCCCACGGCGGACTATCTGGTCGCCTCAGGCAAGCCTTTCGAGTACTTCAACCGCGACTTCGTCCACAACAACGACCGGGGCAAGCAGGTCATCGGGCGCGTGATGCAGGCCTATTTTCGCCGTGCGTTCGGTCAGTGAGTAGTACGACGGTGCTGTTGACAGTCATTTAGCGGCATGGTACTTTTATAGTTTTCTTTTTGCGCACAGACGACAGGATAGCAGTCCAGCTCATACAATCATGAAGACATTTCTTCCCCAGGATCCGGGCACCAAGCGCGATTGGCTGTTGGTGGATGCCGCCGACAAGCCCATGGGCCGTCTGGCCGTGGCCATCGCCAATGCGCTGCGCGGCAAGAACAAGCCGACTTTTTCGCCCTGCGTGGACACGGGCGACTTCGTGGTCGTGGTCAATGCCGATAAGGTCAAGCTGACCGGCTCCAAGGAAACGGGCAAGATTTACCAGCGCTACTCCGGCTGGCGCGGCGGCCGCCGCGTCAGTACGGCCGCCGAGATGCGGGAACGCCATCCCGAGCGCATGCTGACGCAGGCCGTGCGCGGCATGTTGCCCGGCAACCACCTCTGCCGACGCATGATGCCGCGCCTGCGCGTATACGCGGGCGCCGAGCACCCGCACCAGGCGCAGCAGCCCCGCAAGGTTGAGTTGATCTGATAGCATGGCGCCCGCCAGGGCGCATGTAGAGAGGAACACGAGGATACTACATGGCGACTGAAATCGCAGCAGCCACCGGACGGCGCAAGACGGCCGTCGCGCGAGTGCACTTGGTGCCGGGCACCGGCAAATGGCGGGTGAACCACCGCGAACTGGCCGAGTTCTTCCCGAGCGAGGCCACGCGCGGATTCATGATGCAGCCGCTGGCGATCACCAATGCCGGCGAACGTTTTGACATCGTCGTCAGCGTGCAGGGCGGCGGCTCGACCGGTCAGGCCGGAGCCGTGCGTCATGCGCTGGCGCGCGCGCTGGTGGTGGCCGACGCGACGCTGCGCGAGCCGCTGAAGGCCGCCGGCTGCCTGACGCGCGATTCCCGCATGAAGGAACGCAAGAAGGCTGGCCGTCCGGGCGCCCGCAAACGCTTCCAGTTCTCGAAGCGTTAGCACTGTGCCAGCCGGCACACAACCTATCGGTTTCAGCAGCAAGCGGGCGCGGCATGTGCCCGCTTGCGTTTTTTATTGGAGTGATGGATGCCGCTACGTTTGCTTAGGAAGTTGGGCGGGGCGCTGATCGGACGCTCCGCCGGTGCCGTTCCGGGAGGCACACCCGCCGGTGGACACCAGCCGCAGACGCGCGCCGGCGGCAGCCGGCGAACGCCGGGCGCTCACGCCGGCGCCGCGACGACAACGCCGGAACGGCATGACTCGGGCCGTCCAGCCGCCAAGCGCCAACCCCACGCCGGCGCGGAACGCCGTGGCCCGCGCCACGCGACGGCCACGGAACGTGCGCCTCGCCACGGCGAGCCGCGGCCGGTCGCCGCGCCCGCGGCCGCCCCAGTCTCCGGCGCGCCCTGGTCGCTGGACCAGTTCCAGGTGCCGCCGCAGCCCGGACGCAAGCGGTTTCACGATTTTGACCTCCCCATCGAGATCATGCATGCGATCGCCGATCTGGGGTTCCAGTACTGCACGCCCATCCAGGCCGCCAGCCTGGAGCAGGCGCTGGCGGGGGCGAACGTCGCCGGACGCGCCCAGACGGGCACCGGCAAGACCGCCGCCTTTCTGGTGGCGATCCTCACGCGCTACCTGCGGTCGCCCGAGAACCGCGCCTCCGCCCCCGGCACGCCGCGCGCGCTGGTCATCGCTCCCACGCGCGAACTCTGCGTGCAGATCTGCCGCGATGCCCAGGCGTTGGGCAAGTACTGCGGCCTGCGCAGCCTGGCGGTCTTCGGCGGCATGGACTACGCGCGCCAGCAGCGGCAGTTTGCCGATGGCCCTGTGGACCTGCTGGTGGCCACGCCCGGACGGCTGCTCGACTTCCAGCGGCAGCGCGTCGTGGACCTGAGCCATGTAGATACCCTCGTGATTGACGAGGCCGACCGCATGCTGGACATGGGCTTTATTCCGGATGTGCGCCGTATCATCCGCTGCCTGCCGGATCGCGAGAAGCGCAAGACACTGCTCTACAGCGCGACGCTCAATGCCGATGTCATGCGCCTGGCCTCGCAATGGATGACCGCGCCCGTGGTCGTGGAGATCGAGCCCGAGCACGTGGCCGGCGAGAGCATCAAGCAGGTCGTCTACATCGTTTCCGCCGCCGAGAAGCCCACGGTGCTATGCAATTTGCTGCGGCTGCACGCCGACGAACGCATCCTGATCTTCGGCAACCGCCGCATCAGCACCGACCGGCTGGCGTTGCGCCTGCGCCGGCAGGGGTTCGAATGCGAACTGCTCTCGGGCGATGTGCAGCAAACCCGCCGCATGCGCGTGCTGGACGATTTCCGCTCGGGTAAGGTCAAGATCGTGGTGGCCACGGATGTCGCCGGCCGCGGCCTGCACATTGCCGACATCGGCCTGGTGGTCAACTTCGAACTGCCCTATGAGGCCGAGGACTACGTGCACCGAATCGGACGCACCGGGCGCGCCGGCAAGGTCGGCACGGCGGTCTCGTTTGCCTGCGAGAACGAATCCTTCGCGATACCCGAGATCGAGGCGTTTCTCGGCGAGACGCTGCCCTGCCAGCAGCCGCCGGAGGAATTGCTGAAACCGTTGCCGCCGCCAGCCGCTGCCCCGCGCGACATGCCGCCGCGCGAGGACGGGGGACATGTGCGCGATTACCACGCGCGCGACGGACGCGGAGCGGCGCACGGACGCGGCGGTCGGGAACGCGACCGGCGCGGACACTCGCACGACCGGCATGGCGACCGTCCGCGCGAGAATGACCACCGTCGCCACCAAGGTTCAGAGCAGGCGGCTCAGCGTGCTTCCGCGCCGACGCGCGGCACGGCTCCCGCCGCCCCCGTGACGCCCCAGGCCGCGCCAGTGACGGCCACGCCGCCGGCCGTCCGCCGCGCCGGCGAAGTCTGGGTTCCCGGCGGCGAACCGAAATAGCGGACGCGATGGTGCGCTATTTCGATACCCACGCGCACTTCACCGGGTCTACGGACGCGGTCGCCGCGCAGATCGAACGCGCCGTCGCGGCCGGCGTCACGCGGCTGATAGCGGTCGGCGGCAGCCCGGTCCTCAATGCCGGCGCGCGCGCGGCCGCCGCCAGCCATCCCCTGACGGTGGCGCTCGCAGTGGGCCTCGATCGCGACCAGAGCGATGATCCCGACCCCGCCGGCGCCGTCGCGAAGCTGCTGGACGACCCGAACCTGCCGCCGCTGGCGGCGGTGGGCGAGATCGGTCTCGATTACCACTACCGACCTGAAGGGCGGCCGGCGCAGTGCGCCCTGATGGAGGCGCAACTGGCATGGGCGGCGCGCCGCCATCTGCCGGTGATCGTGCATGCGCGCGAGGCGGATGCGGATACGCTGGCGTTGCTGCGCAATGCCGCGCGCGATCCCTGGTTCCGTGAGGGACGCCCCGGCGTCATACACTGCTTCACCGGCGGACAGGAGTTCGCCGACAACCTGCTGACGTTAGGCTATTTCCTAAGCTTCAGCGGCATTGTCACCTTTGCCAACGCCGCGCCGCTGCGCGCCATCGCCGCGCGTGTGCCGGCGGAGCGCCTGCTGATCGAGACCGACTCACCCTACCTCACGCCTGTGCCGCTGCGCGGCCGCACAAACGAACCCGCGCACGTCGTGCACGTCGCGGCCTGCCTGGCGAAGCAGCGCGGCCTCACGCCTGAGGCGCTGGCCGAACAGACCTTCACCAACGCCTGCCTGCTCTTCGGACAGAGTGGACAAGGAGCAGAAAAGCCATGAATAGCGCATGTCGTCTAACCGCGATGTTCGTCCTGATCTTGGCGGGAGGCTGTTTGGTCAAGGGAGAGATGCGGATGAATCAGTCCTGGCAGCCGCTGAACGACGACGAGGCCCGCGTGATTGTCCGGAAGGGCACGGAACGACCGTTTACCGGCGAATACACGCAACACTCCGAAGCCGGCGTCTACACCTGCCGGCGATGCGGCGCCGCCCTCTACCGCTCTGACAGCAAATTCGACGCCGGTTGCGGTTGGCCGTCTTTTGACGACGCCGTCCCCGGCGCCGTCAAGCGCCAGCCCGACGCGGACGGCCGGCGCACGGAGATACTGTGCGCCGCCTGCGAGGGCCACCTTGGCCACGTCTTCACGGGCGAGCATTTCACGCCACGCGATACCCGGCACTGCGTCAACTCGATCTCGATGCGGTTCGTGGCCGAGGCGGCCCTGCCGCAGCACTTCCGGCGTGCTGTCTTCGCCGGTGGATGCTTCTGGGGGGTCGAGTATTACCTGCAGCAAGCACCTGGCGTTATCCGCGCTACCAACGGCTACACCGGCGGGCATGTCGCCAACCCCACCTACGCCCAGGTGTGCGACGGCAACACCGGCCACATCGAGGCTGTTGAGGTTCTGTATGATCCGCGACAGACCGATTACGAGAAACTGGCTCGGCTCTTCTTCGAGATTCACGATCCGACGCAGACCGACCGGCAGGGACCCGATGTTGGCATGCAGTACCGCTCCGTCATCTACTATGGCAGTCCCGAAGAGCAGGCCAGCGCCGTAAAACTGATCGGCCTCCTGAAGGCCAAGGGCGTCGCGGTGGCCACGCGTGTCGAACCGATACAACGTTTCTGGCCCGCCGAGCCTGTCCATCAGGACTACTATTTCAAGAAGGGCCAGACGCCCTATTGCCATCGTCCGGTCAGTCGGTTTAAATAAACGGCATGAAGCGACGGGCGTGGTTGTGGATGGCGCTGGTCGCATGCGTGTGTGGCGCGCGTGCGCAACAGATGCGCATCGACGGCAACAGCGTGAACCTGAGCGCGGCGCGTCCGACCGTGCCGGCGGGAGCGTTGCGCATGGCGTCGCTGACAGGCGTGCGCGCACCTTCGGGGTTCGCGCTCAAAGGCGCAAGCGGCGGCACCTTCGGTCCTTACGCCTACCGCACCGGCGCGCCGGTTGGCTCCGCCGTCAACGCCTATCGGCTGCATCTCGAAAACGACGGGCGCTTCTACCTCGAACCGATGCGCGGCGGCTCGTCCCCGTCCCTTGGGCCGTTTGACTATCGCGACGGGGCGGTCGTGACGATCGGCAGCAACCGGTTGACGCTGGCGCTGCTGCCCAGCCGTGTGGCCGGTGTCTGCGGCCATGCGGACGCCGTCGCGCCGCCTCCGGTACTGGCCCTGGCGCCCCGGCGCGCGGCGCTGGTGCAGCCGCTCCTGAGTCTGCGCGCGGCGCTGCAAGCGCTGGATCAGCGCGTGCGACAGGAGACCGCTGACGTGATATTGGAGGGTGTGCCGACGGTGATCGGCCCGCGCGGCATCCGGCGCGACAACGTGATCGTGCGTTCGCGGAGCGACCGCGAGCAGGCCATGCGTTCGGCCGAGTCGAGCGCGGCGCTGTTGCTGGAGCGTTTCGTGCGCGACCACATGCCGCTCAAGCTGGGCGTGGCTGCCGATGGCGCCTTTGTCTCGCCCGCGCTGGGCCCGGGCGCATACCTGCTGTGCGGCATGGTGCGCGTGCGCGACAGCGCGTCCGAGCCGGCGCTGCCGTCGCGGCTGGCGGTCTGGTGGACGGAATTCGACGTGGGTCGCCACGAAACGCTTCGGTTCGCGTTCAGTGCCGATAACGCCATCGGCTGGCGTTCCATCTTCGCGCCCTGACCGCTCAATCCCACTGGCAAGCGGCCAAGCGCACAGCCGGAACGCGTGGCAGGGAAGCCAGAATCTCGCGCACCGTGTGTGTCGCGCCCGGCAGCACCAGGTCGGGGCGCACATCGGCCAGCGGCTGGACCACGAAGCGGCGCTGCAGCGCGCGCGGGTGCGGCAGACGCAACTCGGGACGGTCGCTGACAGTGGGGCCGCATGCGATCAAATCTATGTCGAGCGTGCGCGGTGCGTTGCGCTCCGCTCCGCGCACGCGTCCGAGCCGTTTCTCGATGGTGTGCGCCGCTTCGGACAACGCGTCGGGCGTCAAGGCGGTTTCCAGCACGATCACGGTGTTGAGGTAGGCGGCGTCGCGGAAGGCGGCGGGAACATCCACCGGATCGGTCTCGTATATGGGCGCGCTTGCCAGCAGGCGCGTGCCGGGCAGTTGCGCCAACGCCGCGCACGCGGCGACCAGGTTGTCGCGCCGGTCACCCAGGTTGGACCCGAGCGAGAGAATGGCTTCCATGCCCGGTCTCACTCCAGGCCCAGTACATGCCGCATGCTGTACAGGCCGGCGGGGCGTCCATGCAGCCAGTGTGCGGCGTGCAGCGCGCCCTTCGCGAAGGCATCGCGATTGCTGGCCTTGTGGGCCAGCTCGATGCGTTCGCCGTCCGCCGCGAAGATCACGGTGTGGTCGCCGACCACGTCGCCACCGCGCAGGGCATGCAAGGCAATCTGGCCACGCGGACGTTCGCCGGTGACGCCGTGACGCCCGTAGCACGCGACGTCTTCGAGCGACACCGAGCGTCCCCGGGCGACGGCCTCCGCCAGCCCGAGCGCCGTACCGCTGGGGGCGTCGCGCTTGAGGCGATGATGCATCTCGACGATCTCGACATCGTAGGCGGCGTCCAGCACGGCCGCCGCGCGCCGCGCCAGATCCAGCAGGAGGTTCACGCCCAGGCTCATGTTCGGCGCCCAGACCACCGGGATGCGGCGTGCCAGCTCCTGCACCGCCTGGCGTTCCTCGCTGGTGAGACCGGTTGTGCCGAGCACGTAACCCTTGCCGACGGCGGCCCGCGCGGCGTTGGCGGGCGTGGCGGTGTGGAAGGTGAAGTCAATGGTCACATCCGCCGCCGCCGCGCGATCGGCGGTGGTGATGGGCACGCCCAGTTTGGCGGCGGCGGCGCGCAAGCCGGCATCCTGTCCGAGCGCTTCGTGGCCTTCCTGCTCCACGGCAGCGGTGACGCGCAGATCGGAAAACGCGGTGGCGGCGCGCAACAGGGCCTGGCCCATGCGTCCGGCGGCGCCGAGTATGCAGATGGTGGTCATGGGATTCTCCGCTGCTAGAGCAGTTGCAGTTCCTGAAGCGTCTGCCGCAATTGCTGACGGACCTTTTCGGAGGGTTCGCACAGAGGCAGCCGATAGACCTCCTCGATCTGTCCGAGCATGGCCAGCGCACACTTCACCGGCACCGGGTTCGTGTCTATGAAGAGGTCGCGGAAGAGCCGGTAGAGCCGCGCGTGCAGGCATCCGGCCGCGGCCATGTCGCCCCGCGTGGCCGCGCGCACCAGTTCGACCACCAGTTCCGGCGCCACGTTGGAGGCCACGCTGATTATGCCCTGCGCGCCCACGCTCATCATCGGCAGCGTCAGCATATCGTCGCCCGAGAGCACGGTGATGTCGCAGGCATCGAGGATGGCGCTGACGCGTTCGACGCTGCCGCCGGCCTCCTTGATGGCGACGATGCGTTCGTGCCCGGCCAGACGCGCGATCGTGTCAACCGCCAGTTCGCGGCTGGTGCGCCCCGGAACGTTGTACAGCACCACGGGCAGGCCAAGGTCGGCGACCGTGCTGAAATGACGGTAGAGACCCTCCTGGCTCGGCTTGTTGTAGTACGGCACCACCTGAAGCGTGCCGTCCACGCCTAGGGACTGCACCTGGCGGGTCAGCATGACGGCCTCGGAGGTGGAGTTGGCGCCGGTACCGGCAATGACCTTGATGCGGCCGCGCGCCGCCGCCGCCGTCTCTTCGATCACACGGTGGTGCTCGTCGTACTCGAGCGTGGGCGACTCGCCGGTGGTGCCGACCGGCACCACCCCGTCCACGCCGCCCGCGATCTGCCGCTCGATCAGGGCCTTCAGGCGCCCGAAATCCACTTGGCCATTCCGGTTGAACGGTGTTACTACCGCGGTGTAAGTGCCAGTGAACATAGCTGATACCTGCATGGTGCTTCCGACAAAGTCGTGGTGCCAGAGAGAGTACGCGACCAGCGCGATGGTGACAAGCGAAAGTCAATCTGGTTGAATGGCCCGCATGCAACCGACACTTCTGGTTCTGGCCGCGGGCATGGGCAGCCGCTACGGCGGCCTAAAACAGGTTGATCCGGTCGGCCCGGGCGGCGAGACCCTGATGGACTACGCGGTCTATGACGCCATTCAAGCCGGTTTCGGGCGCGTAGTCTTCGTGATCAGGAGCGATTTCGAGGCAGCATTCCGGAAGCAGGCCGCGGCGCGTTTCGGCGCGCATGTGGCCTTGGATTTCGCCATCCAGAGCATGGATGACCTGCCGGGCGGGCGACAGGTCCCGGCGGAGCGCGCCAAGCCGTGGGGCACGGCCCATGCCGTGCGCGCGGCGCGCAAGGTGGTGCGGGAACCCTTCGCGGCCATCAACGCGGACGATTACTATGGCCGCGAGGCGTTTGAGGTGCTGGGGCGTTTCCTGGCGGAAGCGCCGGCTTCCGGCGCGCCTTCGGCCCGCGAGCGTCTGGCGATGGTCGGATTCAGATTGCAGCAGACGCTTTCCGAGCATGGCACGGTCGCGCGGGGCGTGTGCAGTGTGGACGCCGGCGGCCGGCTGCTGTCGGTGGGGGAGCATACGCGCATCGCGGCCGAGGCGCAGGCCATTCTAAGCCAGCAGGCCGACGGTTCGACGGTGACGTTGCCGGCCGACACGATCGTCTCCATGAACATGTGGGGTTTCACGCCGGCGTTCTTCGCGCTGATGGAGGAGCAGTTCGGGCAGTGGCTGACGGCGAACCATGCCAATCCCAAGGCCGAGTGGTTCATTCCCCTGGTGGTCAACAACCTGCTGCAGTCCGGTCGGGCGGAGGTGCGCGTCCTGCCGACGCGCGGCAGTTGGTTCGGCATTACCTACCGCGACGACCGTCCGCGCACCTGCGCGGCGATCGCGCAGCTCATCGCGCAAGGCGTCTATCCGGCACGGCTGTGGGGCTGAACTTCGGCGCGGCGGGCGCGAACGAAGGCGGTCTGACCCTCTTCGTGAAAGGAACTGCGCACTAGTGGCGCGCTGGCCACGAAACCGAAGCCGAGCGCGCGCGCGGCCTGGCCCAGGCGCTCGAAGGTCTCCGGCGTCAGGTAGTCCGCCACCGGCAGATGCCGTGGCGACGGCTGCAGATATTGTCCGAGGTAAAGGATGCTGACACCGGCGCCGCGCGCCAGCCGCAGGCTTTCCAGTACCTCGTCCTCGCGTTCGCCCAGCCCCAGCATCAGGCTGGTTTTGACGATCAACCCGGCGTCGGCGGCTTGTCGCAGCACGGCCAGCGAGCGGTCGAAGCGGGCCTGCGGACGCACGCTGGGGTAGAGCCGCGGAACGGTCTCGAGATTGTGGCCGAAGACATCGGGGCGCGCCTCCAGGACCAACGCCACGGCGCGCGTGTCGCCCCCGAAATCCGGCACCAGCACCTCAATCGTCACTCCCGGACAGTCAGTCCGCAGGCTGGCGATGGTGGCGGCCCAATGACTGGCGCCGCCATCGCTCAGGTCGTCGCGCGTCACGGAGGTGATGACGATCTCATGCAAGCCGCTTTCGCGCACGGCCCGCGCCACGCGCTCAGGTTCGTCGGCTTCGGGCGGCGGCGGCGGCCTTTGCGTCACGTTGCAGAAGCGGCAGGCGCGCGTGCAGCGGCCGCCGAGAATCATGATGGTGGCGCGCCCGCAAGACCAGCAATGGCCGCGGTTGGGGCAGTTCGCCTCCTCGCAGACCGTGTGTAGTCTCTGGGACCGCAGGCGTTCGCCGGTGGCGCGGAAGACCTCGCCGCCGCCCAGCCGCACCCGCAGCCAGGGCGGCTTGCGCGCGACGCCCGCCGGCGTGGTCTCGTTTTCGCATACGCTTGCCATGACCGCTCTTTCCTAATACAATAACCGATATTGCTTAGTGAGCGCAACGCGCTCCGGCAATTCTAGTTCTGGCGGGACAGCGCCTTGCGGCGCCAATACGAACGGCACACGTTACGGTGCGGTTTATCCGCTTTGCGGTTGGAGCATCTCATGGAAAGCGATTCACGGGGGCCGATCCGAATCGGCCTGGTTGGTCTGGGCCGCGCCGGCCTGTGCATGCACGTGCCCGAGTTGGCCAAGTTCCCGGAGTTGTTCCGCATTGTGGCGGCCTGCGATCCCATCAAGGAACGCCGCGACGACGCGGAAGCCCGAACCGGCTGCCGCACCTACCGGCGTTATGAGGATCTGCTGGCGGACATGGACGTCGAACTGGTTGACATTGCCACCCGGTCCGACGACCATTTTGATCACGCCCTGGCGGCGCTGAAGTCGCGACGCTGGGTGTTGCTGGAAAAGCCCATGACGCTGAATTACGAGGAGGCGTTGAAGCTGCGTGCCGCCTCGATCAAGGCCGGCAACAAGCTGTACGTGCGCCACAACCGCCGCTTCGAACCGGGCTTCACGCGCGCGCGCGAAGCGGTGGCGTCGGGAGTTCTGGGAGAAGTCTACGATGTGCGGCTGCGCCGCGGCGCGTTCCAGCGCCGCGATGACTGGCAGACGGTCCGGCGTTGCGGCGGCGGTCAGTTGCTCAACTGGGGGCCGCATTTGATTGACCAGGCGCTGCAGTTCCTGGGCACGCCGCCGGTGCAGATGTGGTCGGAACTGAAACGCGTGGCCGCCCTGGGCGATGCCGAGGACTATGCGCGCGTCATTCTGCGCAACAGCGACGGACTGACCGTGGATCTCGAAATATCGGGTGGACGCATCGTGCCCGAACCGGAGATCGTTGTCACCGGCACGCGCGGTGCTTTGACGATGACGGGCGACACCATCAAGCTGCGTTACCTCGATCCCGCGCGCAAACTGGCGCGTCGGCGCGCCAGCGTGCGGACGCCGCCGCTGGGCGGGTTCGGCTCGCCCGAGAACCTGGTCTGGATCGAGAAACAGGTTGATGTCGTGCCCACGGCTACAGCTTCCATGGACGCCACCTGGCCGCACCTGCACGCCGCGATCCGCCGTAACAAGCCTTTCCCGGTGACGCTGGACCAGGCGGTGGAGGTAATGCGCGTCATTACCGCCGCCCGCAAGGACACCCCCTTCGGCTGATAGTCAACCGCTAGGTCTTCTTCACCAGCGCGAAGAAGCGGTCCTGGAACTGGTCGAAGACGCCGTGCCGCTGCAGCAGCTTGCCCAATGATTTCACCAGGGCGGGATTGGCCGACGCCGCCTTGAAGGCGTCCTCGATTTCTTCCCGTACCGCCGCCGGTATGCCGTCGCGCATGTCGAACAGCTTGCGTTCGGCCATCTCGCGGAAGTTGGTCTGCACGGAGTTCTGAATGACCTGCCAGAAGAGCCGCACCAGGCAGACATCCCAGGGAGTGTCCACCCCCTTGACCACGGCGCTGAAGGGATCCTTGCGGCCGCTCACGTCCTGCTTGACGCGGTCCAGCACGGCCTCGAGCTTGTCGTTGACCACCTCTTCGCTGAAGGACTCCTGCTTGAGCGCATAGCCGTAGCGCAAAACATGGACGTGGTCCTCGTGATCGCGCAGCCACTCCAGGTACTTCTCGGCCTGCTCGCCGAAACCCTCGAGGATCATCTTGGAGTAGGCCGAGGGCGTGACAATCTGCGGGCGCGCCGCCTGCAGGCGTCCCTCTCGCACCCGCACCTGGCCAACGGAGTCCATCAACTCGGAAACCAGCGCGTAATTGATGATCGTGCTGCCGAAGGTCTCGAGATGGCGCGTGGGCGGCACAACCACCTCGGTGTTGTTCACCGCGTACCAGAAATCGAAGGTTGTCGGGGTCTTGCTCATTTTTCCAGGCAATTATAACGCACATCACAACCCGTCGTCACCACGTATGTGGCGTAAGTGGTCAGTGAGATAGGGTGCGAGTGGGTGCATGTGAAGGTGAGCGATATGTTGAGCGTGCTGTGGGTACAGGGGACAAGGACAAGGTGTGGGACAATGTGCGGGACAAGCCTGGCGGTTAGGTGCCAAGCGCTTCGCCAAAGCGTGGCTTTCCTTCGTTATTCTGCGGTTCGTACGCGGGAGGGAACCCAATCAAACCGCAGATTTCCCGCTGCGCGGGCGCATAACTCGCCGAATATCGAACCGCAGAATGTCGAAGGCAATTCTTTCTACGCGCTAGAGGCTCTTGCCTTCATGATTCTAGAATTGCTATTCGTCAATCTGCGGTTTGCACGCGGGGGAACGCAATCGAACCGCAGATTTAGGAATACTGAACCGCAGAATGTCGAAGGCAATTCCTTCTACGCGCTAGAGGCTCTTGCCTTCATGATTCTAAAATTGCTATTCGTCAATCTGCGGTTTGCACGCGGGGTAGGCCTGCGACATGTAAACCCCAAACCCTTTCCCCTTCGCAAGTCAACTACCCAGACTGGCATCCTGCGTTGTCGCGTCCTGCGCTTGATCGCGCGCGCCATAGATGTCACACTGCTGCACCACTTCACCACCCACGGTCCGCATGAACGAAATCATCCTCAAACCCGGTCGCGACCATTCGGTCACACGCCGCCATCCCTGGATCTTCTCCGGCGCCATCGCGCAAGTTGAAGGCGCGCCCGCGCCCGGCGATACGGTCCGCGTGCGCTCCAGCGACGGCGCGGAGCTGGGGTGGGGGGCATGGTCGCCCGAGTCGCAGATGCGCGTGCGCATGTGGAGTTTCGATCCCGCGGAGAGCGTGGACGCCAGCTTCATCGAGCGACGCCTGGCGCATGCCATCGCCGGCCGGGCCACGCTGCTGGCCGCCGATGTCACCAACGCCTGCCGCCTGGTCAACGCCGAATCGGACGGCCTGCCGGGCTTGGTTGTCGACCGGTACGACAATCATCTGGTCTGTCAGATCACGACCGCCGGGATGGAGCGCTGGAAGTCCGATGTCGTCGCCGCGCTGACGCGGCTCTGGCCCTGTGCCGGCATCTACGAGCGGTCGGACGCCGAGGCGCGCGCGCACGAGGGACTGGCGCCCGCAGTCGGTGCGCTGGCCGGCGCCGAGCCGCCGGAGCGCATTGAAATTCAGGAGCGCGGCTGCCGTTACCTGGTGGACGTGCGCGCCGGGCACAAGACCGGTTTCTATCTCGATCAACGCGACAACCGTGCGCTCGTTGCCGCCTGCGCCACGGGCGGCGACATGCTTAACGTTTTCGCCTATACGGGCGGCTTCGGCATTGCCGCCATGATGGCGGGCGCAGCCTCCGTCACCCATGTCGAACTCTCGGCCGATGCGCTGGCGCTGGCGCGCGAAAACAGCCGGCTCAACGTCTGTGATGGCGGGAACGCGGAATACATCGAAGGCAATGCCTTCGAAGTCTTGCGCACTTTCCGGGATGCCCGCCGCGAGTTCGACCTGATCGTGCTCGATCCGCCCAAGTTTGCCGACGCCAAGAAGCACCTGATGGCGGCCTGCCGCGGCTACAAGGACATCAATCTGTTGGCCTTCAAGCTGCTCAGGCCGGGAGGCGTCCTGGCGACCTTTTCCTGCTCCGGGCTGGTGTCGCCCGAGATCTTCCACAAGGTTGTCTCGGATGCGGCGGTAGATGCCCGTCGCGACGTGCAGGTGCTGCAGCGCCTGCAGCAAGCCGGGGACCATCCCGAAGGGCTCTTTTTTCCGGAAGGCCTCTACCTCAAGGGCTTGCTCTGCCGGGTGTGGTGAGACCGCCTTCGGCCTGGCTGACGGCGCGGCGCTATCGGCACCGGAGCGCGGGTCAATATCGTCTTGCACAAAGCCGCGAGGCAAACCATATTAACTGCCTCAGCGCACTTCATGCTATGTACAAATACATCCTGTTGGTCTGAGGATACTGCGCAATATGGATGACACAACCGACCGTCAGTTGTTGAACGGCGACGAAGCTATCGCCCTTGCGGCGCGCGATGCTGGCGTTGCCTTGGGCACAGGCTATCCGGGCACACCCAGCACCGAGATTCTCGAGGCCTTCAGTGCCCTGGGCGGCCATGCCCAGTGGGCGCCAAACGAGAAGGTTGCGCTGGAGGTAGGTCTGGGCGCCGCCTTTGCCCACGCCCGCGCGTTGGTGACCATGAAACACGTCGGCCTCAACGTGGCCGCCGATCCGCTCTTCACGGTGGCCTATACGGGGGTCGAGGGCGCGTTGATCGTGGCCGTGGCTGACGATCCCGGCATGGCCTCGAGCCAGAACGAACAGGACTCGCGCCGCTACGCCGTGGCCGCCGCCATCCCCGTGCTGGATCCGGCCGACTCGCAGCAGGCCTACGATTTTACTGCGCTGGCGATCGAGATTTCCGAGCGCTGGCGCATCCCCGTAATGTTGCGCATCACTACGCGCGTCAGCCACTCCAAGAGCATCGTGACGCGCCGCGAGTTGCCCAAACCAGCGGCCGCGCCGCACTACGTGCGTGACGCTTCGCTGCGCGTGATGGTGCCGGGCAACGCACGGCGCGCGCACGTGCGGCTGCGCGAAAAGCTGGAACAGATCCGTATCTGGGCGGAGCAACCCGGGCACGGCACGCTGCTGCACGCGGCCGTTGTCCGGCCTGACAACCGCGGCATCGTGGCCGGAGGCATCGGCGTGGCGCATGCGCGCGAAGCCGCCCCCGCCAGCGATGTGCTGCAGGTGGCCATGCCGCATCCCTTTCCGGCCGCCGCCGTGCGGGCGTTCGCCGCGGCGCACGCCGCCTGCACGGTGGTCGAGGAGGGCGATCCGGTCTTGTGGGAAGCCTGCCGACTGGCGGACGTGACGGTGCCGCCGGCGCCCGCGGTGTACCGTTTCGGCGAGTTGAGCGTCACGCGCGTGCGCCGGCTGTTGGCCGGCGAGACCGCCCCCGAACCGCCGCCCCCCGCCGGCAAGCCGCCGCAGCTCTGTGCCGGCTGTCCGCATCGCGCGGCCTTCGAACTGCTGCGCGACCGCCACTGCATCGTCAGCGGCGACATCGGGTGCTACACGCTCGGCGTCATGCCGCCCTACCAGGCCATAGACACCACGGTCTGCATGGGCGCCAGCATCTCCGCCGGACTCGGTTTGCGGCATGCGCTCCCACCCGCCGAAGCGCGCCGCGTGGTCAGCGTCATCGGCGACAGCACCTTCGTGCACAGCGGCCTGACGGGCATAGTCGAGATGGTCTACAACCCGCCGCCCACCGGACACATCGTGCTGATCCTCGACAACGGCACCACGGCCATGACCGGTCTGCAGGAGCATCCGGCCACCGGGCGCACCTTGGCCCATCAGCCGGCGCACAAAATGATCATCGAGGATGTCGTGCGCGCGATCGGAGTGCCGAATGTGCTGGTCGTTGACCATGTTGCGGACGGCAACGCTCTGGCCGCCGCGTTGGACCGCGCCCAGGCCGACGGCGGCCTGTGGGTGATCGTCGCGCGCCGTCCCTGTCTGCTCGCCGCCGCCAAGATCAAGCAGTATGCCACTCCCGCCGCCTAACGCCGCAACCATACCATGAAGACAGTCAACATCGTCATCGCCGGCCTGGGCGGACAAGGCATCGTCAAGGCCTCGGACATTCTGGCGGACGCCGCTTTCCGCGCCGGCCACGACGTCAAGAAGGCCGAAGTACACGGCATGAGCCAGCGCGGTGGATCGGTGAACACGGACATCCGGTACGGCTCACAGGTGCTGAGTCCCATGGTGCCGGATGGCGAGGCCGACGTGCTTGTGACCATGGACGTGACGCAGATCGAGAACAATCGCTACCGGCTGAAGCCGGACGGCAAGCTGCTTTCCAGCGAGTGCCTCAAGGATTTCGAACATGGGCCGGCGCGTGCCGCGACGGTGGCCATGCTGGGAGTGCTGAGCGCCTGTCTCGATCTGCCTGAGGATGCCTGGCATGCCGCCATCCGCGGCGCGCTGCCCGAAAAACACCACGCGATGAACCTTGCAGCCTTCGCCGCCGGCAGGCACGCTGGAATCGCGGCGCAATCATCCGGACGGCCATAGAAGCGTTTGCGCGAGAGTGTTGACGCCTGGCTGTATGACGGGGTTTGCCGCGGGCGCCTCATCTACCTGGCGGGCTTCTCCGTCAGCATGCCGATGGCACGCTCCAACGCGCGGTTGAATTCATCCGCCTGGTTCATCATCAGGAAATGGTCCGCGCGCTTCAGGACGATGGCTTGGTACGACAGCATGTGCCGCCGGTTCGCCTCATAGTTGATGGGCCACATGTCGCCGTTCACGGATATGACGGGCACGCGCACCTTCTCGAATATCATGGCGGCATCGCCGGTACAGAATTGCGTCAGCATCTCGCGCATGGCGCTCAAGGCCACGCCGGGTGGCGCGGAGGACATATCGGAGAGAATCCACTCGCGCAGTTGCGGATCGGTCTGAGGCAAGATCATCTGCGCGACGAACTGCCTGCTGCCGGTGCGGAAATCGCTCTCCAGCGGTGCGATCATGGTCTTGAGTTCCTCGGCCTTCAGGGGATACTCGATGTTTTCGAGCGTATCCACCCCGATCAGGCCGATGACTCGGTCCGGCATCAGCCGCGCCGCCTCCGCGATTACCGCTCCACCCATGGAATGGCCGATCAAAATGACGCGCGCGCAACCGGCAGTCTCAGTCACGGCCTTCACGTCTTCGCCAAAAGCGTCCATCGTATACCTTGTGCGTGACATTCCCGAATGCCCATGTCCGGCAAGGTCAAGCGTGACAACTGTGTGTTTCTTCGCGAAATAGGGCGTCTGCGCGCGCCAGTAACGCGAATCGCAACTCCAGCCGTGCACGAAAACCAGCGCCGGCGCGCCGGCGCCATGAGTCTCGAAGGAAATGGACGTGCCATCCCGGGAGATCGCGATTCTCGGCCATTGATCCTCCGCGCGCCCCTCGGGCACCGCCGGTAGCAGCAGGAACAAACAGACAGTCACGCACAGCCACAACCTGCGCGCTGTTTCGTGGCTATTACCGAGGCGATGTCGGACTGGATGGTATCTGTTGGTCATGGTGTCATGAGTCTACCTGATGGGCCTGTCTTACGCAATCGCAGCCCAGCCGGATCGGCGCCAGGAACCGAGCAGCAGAGATTCGTCCTCCCTCGGCCAGACATGTTCGTGCTATCTCTCCCACCTCTCCCTGTGCAGCGATTGTTCCGAAGAGACGTCGCCCCAAGCTTGTCTGGCCGAGACTAGGCCGGATCGGCGGGTAGCCGATAGCTCTTGAACACCCTATGCGGCGAGATCCCGATCGTTCTGCGGAAGGCTGAACTGAAGTGGGAGGCATTCGCGTACCCCAGTCCGGCGGCGATCTCCTTGAGGGAGAGGGAGCCGCTGCCGATCAACTCCATGGCCCGCGATATCCGGCAGCGGTCGCGATAGGCCTTGGGCGAGATGCCGAACTCCTTTTCGAACAGGGTCCGTAGGTGATCGCTCGAATAGCGACAACGGCCGCACAGATCCTCGAGCGATTCCCGCCCGATCAAATCGGCATCGATCAATGCCTTCAGCCGCGCCGCCGGAGTCCGGGCCGTGGGCGTGGCGTCCCCTTCGAGCAGCCATAGCACCGCCGCCACGACATTCATTTCCGCGCGCAGCGCGCGGGCGGGCGAAGGGTTGAGATAGGCGTCCACGGTCTGGTCGAACTTCTGCCGCCATTCATCCACCTGCTTGGGGGCGACGGCCTTGGCAATCGGCATGGGGCGCCAGTCGCCGTCGTTTCGCACCTCCGCGGTTCCCGGCGCGCGGCCCAGCCGGATGTCGCCGCTATTCAGGACGATTCCGTAGTTGAGCCGCGCCCTGGAGAAATGCAACGTGATACGGGTGCCCTTGGGAACCAGGAAGATGATGGGGCCGGCGCGTTCCACGACCCGTCCGGGATAGTGAAACAGGTCCAGGCCGCTGACGACAAGGCTCAGCACATGAAAGGGGACGGTGTAGGTCAGACACATCTGATCGCTATAGGCGGCGGAATGATGCACGGCGAAGGCGAACATGGCACCTCGGAAATATGAAACCAATCGCGGATTCCTGTCAGTGTTCCCCGTTGCGCGATACCGGCCTCATATTCACAATATAGCTGACAGACCGTACTGGGTAGCAAGCGCAAAAGGCAGGCGGCCTGGCATAGCTGCCAGAGAAAGTAAGGATGTGTTCGATGTTGAAGGACATTGGCTTGGGAGTTGTTGGAGCCGGTTTGGGGGCGCATCTGCTGGCGGTCAATCAGGATCCTTCGTCGCGCTTGAAGGTGAGGGGTGTGTACGACCCGGACCCGCAACGACGGGGGCTCTACTTCGCGGGAAAGGACATGGCCACGTTGGCACAGCAACACGAGGTGGAGTATGTGGCCCGGGAATACGAGGAACTCCTGGCGCGGAAGGATATCGCTTGCATCGCGGTCTTCTCTCCGTGTCCGTGCCATGCGGAGCAGATCATCGCCGCGCTGGACGCGGGCAAGCACGCGATCGTCACCAAGCCGATGGCGGTTTCCGTCGCCGAGGCTCGCGCGATCGTGGCGGCGGCCGATCGCGCGGGTCGCAAGGTGCTCGTGGCGCAACTGATGCGCTGGAACAGGATGTTCCAGAAGATCCACGCCTTGTTCGAGGAGGGAACGTTGGGCACGCTTCACATGGCGGAGGCGTGTTACCTTCACGATATGCGCGGCGTGTTCGATGTGTCGCCGTGGCGGCACCAAATGCCGCAGGACTTCATGTACGGCGGGGTGTGCCATCCCGTGGATCTGCTGCGGTGGTTTCTGGGGGAAGTGGATGAGGTCTTCGCCTATGGCAGTCGCGCCGGATTGGACCCGCGCTATCCGGCGGACAAGCTGGAGAACTTCATCATCTCGCTCAAGTTCCGCAACGGCGTCATTGCCCGCATCCTGGGGGCCTTCGATCTGGTCCATCCGCCATCGCTCTGGAACATTCCCTTCCACGGCGTGGGAATCGGGCTCTATGGGACCAAGGCATCGCTGTTGAACAACCGGCTGATCCGGGACGGCCGCGAGAGCGGGGTGTGGAAGGAGGAGACGATTCTTCCGGAGTACGTGTTCGACAACCATGCGGGCGAGACCCCGTCCATGCTCCACCACTTGGAGGACTGCATCGTCAACGACCGTAAGCCGCTCGTGGACGCGCGGGGCGGCGCCCAGATTGTCGCGGTCTGCTCGGCCTGCTGGGACTCGATCCGGAGCGGCAAGCCGGTGAAAGTGACCCGGGAGTTCGACCGCGTGACCACTGCCGTCAGCGATACGGAGAGAGAGGACATGGGATAACGGTTGTCGGTAACGTCGTCATCTCCCATCGAGCAACCTTGCTCGCGGGTCGCCTACAACTTACGGGCAGGCAACGTCGAAATACAGGTGGCACTTGAGGCTCATGACGATTGTTGCGATATCGGCTATGCCTTCCAGAATACGTCCGGTGTCCCTTTTTCCTTTTGTGCATCAACATGCGTGAATCTCGCGGCGATCTACCGACTCTACGACTTCGAGGGCGCTCGAAGCTACCTATGGCCTGGAATAGGGCCATGGATTCACGTCAGAACACTGCCTCGCGTCCCCCTTCAGTGCGTGCGCTGGATCGCTCGGGCGATCTTGCCGAACGTAGCGGTAACGGGTTCGCCGATGCTGGTTGCCGTGCTTGCGCGCGACGGACGATCCGTGTTCGGCTATGGGCTCAAGACGGTGGGTGATTCCGTTTCGCTCTCCAATAACTTCTGCTTCACCTGTTTCCATCTCGATCCGACCGTCGCCGTCGCCGCGGGCGGAACCGGAAGAGTGAAAGCGCGGGTCCGCCACATGGCGGGAGGGCTGGATGACCTGCGAGCCAGGTTCGCGCAAGAGGGATTCTGAGGCCGGCGGCGGTCGGGCATGTGTCGTGTCTCCGTGTTCCGGTCCCGTGGTCGGAATCACGGGCGGTGTTGTTCCTCTCCCCGTTCCCGACACGCTGAAGGCGAGGAGGTTCCCTGTGGGGGGATGGTGTGGGGACGGGGACAAAGAGACTGTGGCCCTTTGGTTGTCGCCACTTTCCCGGGCCTGATATGATGCCAAATCGGGATAATCCTGCCGCAGTCTCGCGCCGCTTGTTTTGACAACGGACCGGGCCAGAAGCAGCAAATCGTGGGTCTCGGACTCGGACGGGGTTTCGTTGCCACCGGGATAACGAAACGCCCAGGCAATAAAAGCGGCGGACGGCGGGGACCGCCGTATCAAGCGGTGTCCCCTGGAGCCGGCCGTCCCGGCCGGTCCGGACTGCTCCTTGTCGGCGTCATCGAGCGGTCGGTCCGCCGACTTGCCCACCACGGTTGTAGCAATGGTGCCAGGTGTCCCGATATTCCGACCCCAAACGAGGTGTCGCATGGTTCCAGTCCTTTCAGTGTGGGGGCAATCACGCCCTCCACCTATACGAAGGAACCAAGCAGCAGAATTTCCGCCCCATCGGCCGAATATTTTCGTACAATTTCTCTGTCCCCACTTTTTCCCGGTGAAACAATGATCGACACCACGACAGCGCCATTAATCCGCGCCAACCGAGAAGCTACTGCCGCTAGCGTCGGCGCGAGCGTAGCTCCACTCGTCCTGCTGCCACTCGTCATCAACCTTTTCACGGGATGCGCGATCTGCGGCGGTGTCTCCTATTCCGGGAACGCGCCGGAGATTGTTGGTACCGTGCGGTCTCCCGGTGGCCGTTACACCTGCCGAGTTGTGCCGTGTGCGGTCTTCGGCGGTGGGCAGCAGGTGTATATACTATCGACAGACTCGTCGGCAGAACCGCAGCTGGTGTTCTCTTCCCTACGAGCAGCCTCCGTCAACTGGTCGCCAGATGAGGCCTGGTTCGCAATCACGGATTTCATGGATGGTCACATGACGGCGCTGCACGTGTTCAACGTCAGCAGCCCGAATGAGCGCGCCTTGAACGTAGAGGAGGTCTATGCAACTCCCTCGCGCCTCAGATACGACACCCATTGGACGTTGACATCGTGGGACATCCCGCACGGCACGGTCCGGCTTTCGTGCCGTTTCGGCGTTGATGTGCACTACCTGGGCGGCACCAATGCGTGGTATAGGAGAGACTATGTGGTGCCCATTGACTGCCGACCTGCGGATTAGAGCTGCCAGTAGGCTGGCAGACCTAGATTCTTGAATATAGCTTCTTTGAGGGTGTGTGGTGTGGTAGGTTTTGGGTATGGCATGACCTTGGTGAGTTCGGTTTGCGGGAGCGAAGTATCATCTAACGGCGGCGCGGGGCGGCGGGGTCAAACCGGGGCGGCGGGGTCAAACCTGATGATAGCAAATAGGTGTGACGCGCGACGGGGGGCGGGATAGTCGGGGGCCGACACGTCGCGTCTCTCCTGCACCTACGACAGCGACTCCCGCCTGAACGCCATCTCCGTCGCAGGCACTGGCGACTTGGCAAAGCTGACAGGTTTGGCTGGTGCAGTGGCATGACAGCGCCATTTGCTAGTTTCAGGTTTGACCACGAGGCCCCAACACGGGCGCACAGACAAGATCGGCATAACGTACCCAAATGGAATGCACTACAAATGAAGATAGTCACACCAATGAGCATTGCCGTAGCAGTCATAGTCGCGATTCTGTTTGCGACCGCTGCAATTGACATCGCATGGCCTTGGTCGAAGCCTGAAAAACGGATGGTGCGAATGTTGGAGAAACACTACAAAAGTGCGTTGTCCAATGAGGTATACATTGTGCAGCATGCCCAGTCGCAGTTGGACGACTCTTCCGGTGCCGAACACACAAACACACATTTGATATGTGTAAATATTATGGGGACACACGGCAAGTATGGACCTTGCTATCTCAAGGAGGGAGCGACAGTATATGACGCCGTTGACGCAGCTTGTCCTCCGATTAACGAGAGAAACATCAAGATGGTGCGTGTGGATGTTATGCGTATGGTGAGCAACGGGCCAACACTATTTGAGTTGGCGAACGATGAATGGAGGACTTTCGGGCTTTTCGATGGTGACGTTGTTGGTGTGACAACACGCAGTTTTGGGTTACGTGTAGAGCGTCGGCGGAGGAAGGACGGGGATATTGAGATCATGTCCTACGGGCGGAGTGATCTACCCTAGGGGGGGGCAACAGGGGCGGAGGGCGGATGTGGGAGAATGGGGACAGAGGGACTGTGGCGGGGCAGTTTGAAGTTGCCGAAGTTGGGGAAATCTTGGCGGAGATTGCGAAGGTGCCGGCTCACACTG
>JAQULY010000018.1 GCA_028718445.1 Kiritimatiellia bacterium | reverse complement strand
CGGCAGGCTCCAACTACACCGACTTCGTCTGGCTCTGCCCGAACACCGGGAACTATACGCCGGGAGGTTTCAATGTGGATCAGACGCTGGCCGATATCGGATTGCCGGATTTCGGCGATTTCTGGATCATCTCCACCATGGGTGACCACGGTCTGCAGAACTATTCGGCAGCCTCGCCGCTCGCCTTCCAGGTCGAGGCGGGCGGGTCCATTCAGATCGTCTATACCGCCGATGCCTGGTACCGCATTTCCGCGCTGCTCACAAACACCATGGCCGTGCTCGAGGCGGAAGGCGAAAGCAACTACATCTGGACCGTTAACAACGTGCAAGGCAACATCAGCAACCACGTGGTCTTCACCGAATGGCAGCACCCCTATAGCAATGCGACGACCGCCTGGCTGTCGCAGTGGAGTGAAGCCCAAGTCGCCAACGGCGATGGCGATACTCTGAGCCCGGGTGACGAGTTCCTGCTCAATACCGACCCGACGGCCACTACCGCGCACAGCTTCGCGGTCACTTCCATCGTGGCTTCGAACAACCAGGTGGCGGTCGCCGTCAAGCTGACTCGCGACACGGTTGTGACCGGCTTCAACGATGGCGACATCAACGGAACGCTCTACCTCTACGGCACCAGCAATCTGCTGAACACCGCCTTCACCGAGATCGCCGGCACGGCCGTCAACGGCATGGACTTCGGCAACGACGGCAACGAGCACACCTACGTCTTCCCCGGCGCGCCTGCCGCTGCAACCTTCTACAGGGCCGTCATCAAGTAAGCGATGGCGCAGGGGGACGCGCGGCGGGGCACGATCGGCGGCCCGCCGCGCGCTTGCGGTCGGTTGGCGCCGAGATTCAGCCCTGCCACAACGCGCGCGTGCCGGTCCGGGCACGGGCGTTGGTCAGCATCTGCGCGACAAACCGGGTGAAGGCGATGCCCGCCGCCTCCAGCGCCTGACTGAAACCGGCCAGAGGCGAAAGATCGCAGTTGATGTTGACCTCCAGCACATGCACGTTCCCGTCGCGGTCCACGCGACAGTCAATGCGCGCGTAATCGCGGCAGCCGCAGGCGTGCCACACCTGGCGCGCCAGGTCAGGCAGTTGCGCGTTCAGCCCGGGGCCCAGCACGGCCGGTATCTTGCGCGGCGAGAGATGGCCAGGGATCGTCCCGGGATGCCACTTCAAGTCGTAGTCCACCACGTGCGCGCGTCCGGGCGGGAACAGGCTGAAATCTATCTCGGCCACCGGCAAGGGGCGCGGTTCCCCCTCGACTTCCATCACGGCCAGGTTGACCTCGCGTCCGTCAATATAGGACTCCACCAGCGCCGGCTGACCGCATTCGCCATGAACGCGCGCCACGGCGGCGGCCAGTTGCGTCGCGGGATCTCGCACCAGCGAGGCCGGCGCGATGCCCTCGCTCCCATCCATGGCCAGCGGCTTGACGAAAAGCGGAGCATCGGGCAGCCAGGCGGGTAGCGGCGCTCCCACCGGCACCACTACGCCTGGAGCCACGCCTATGCCATGTTCGATCAGCCGCGCCTTGGTAAGCGCCTTGTCCAGCGTCAGCAGCAACGCGCGCGTGTCGCCGCCGACGCACGCGCGGCCGAAGGCTTCGCAGACCGCCGGCACATAGGCGCAGACATGGGAACCTCCAGGCAACCGCTCAACCAGATTGAAGACCAGGTCGGCATCGCTCTCCCGCAACAGCGCCGGCAGGCCGGTCAGGCTGGAGATCCCCGCCGCGCGCCAGCGCTCTCCCAATTCGTCCAGCGCCGCGCCGACCTGTCGCAGCGCATGCATGACGCCGGCGTCGGATTCCGCCCAGGCGCCGGCGGCGGCCGGCATGGGGGACACGGCGGTGGCTTCCGGTTCGTTGTAAAGCAGCAACACGCCCTTCATTTGCGGCGTGCCGGTTTGGCGTCGGAGTGCTTCCCGAAGCAGATCTCGACGACTTCCTCGAAGCGCTCCACGAAGCGAGGATCGAGGCCTTTGCGCACCGGCTCGGGAAGGATGTCAAAGTCCTTGCGGTTCTCCGCCGGAAAGATCAGCGTCTTAATGCCGCTGCGGCGCGCCGCGATGATCTTCTCCTTGATGCCCCCGATCGGCATGACCCTTCCCGTGAGCGTCAATTCGCCCGTCATGGCCAGCCGTTGACGGACGCGCTGTTTCGTCACCAGCGAGTAGAGGGCGGCAGCCATGGTGATGCCGGCCGAAGGTCCGTCCTTCTTGGTCGCGCCGGCAGGTACGTGCAGATGAATCAGGCTGTGCTCAAGTTGCTTGGTGGCTTCGCTGTCGTCACGCAATAGAGAACGCACATAGGAGTATGCAATCTCGGAGCTCTCCACCATCACTTCCCCGAGCTGACCGGTCTGCTTGTAGCCGGGCTTCTCGCCCGGCAGGGCGATGGCCTCGATCGAGAGCGTGTCGCCGCCCAGGCTCGTCCAGGCCAGTCCCGTCACGACGCCAATACTGGGTTGGGTCATGTTGGGATCGTCGGCGAAGAGTGGCCGCCCCAACATGGGCTCGACATCGGCCACATCGATGCGCACGTCATGCGGCGCTTTCTCGACGATCTTGCGCGCGGACTTGCGCATGATCTTGCCAATCTGCTTCTCCAGGCTGCGGACGCCGGCTTCACGCGCCCAGCCGTCAATGATGTGGCGAATGGCCGGCGTCGTGATCTTGATCTGATCGGTGCGCAGGCCGCTGGCGGAGCGCTCTTTCGGGATCAGATAACGACGCGCAATTTCGATCTTTTCCTCCGTGATATAACCGGCCAGATTGATGGTCTCCATCCGGTCCAGCAGCGGCCGCGGAATGGTGTCGGTCTGGTTGGCGGTGCAGATGAAGAAGACGTTGCGCAAATCGAAGCGCACATCCAGGTAGTGATCCAGAAAGTCGGCGTTCTGCTCGGGATCCAGCACCTCCAGCAGCGCCGAGGCCGGATCGCCTTGATAACTCATGCCGATCTTGTCGATCTCGTCGATCATGATGACCGGGTTGGCGCTCTTGCAGATCTTCAGCACCTGAATCAGCTTGCCCGGCATGGCGCCAATATAGGTGCGGCGATGCCCCTTGATTTCAGCCTCATCGCGCATGCCGCCGACACTAAAGCGGTAGAATTGGCGACCCACGGCGCGCGCAATGGAGCGGCCCAGCGAGGTCTTGCCAACACCGGGAGGTCCCACGAAGCAAAGTATCGAACCGGCAATGCGTCCCTTCAGAATGCCCACGGCGAGAAACTCTAGGATGCGCTCCTTGACGTCCTGCAATCCGTAATGATCCTCGTCGAGCATCCTGGCGGCGCGCGGCAGGTCGAGCTGATCCTGCGTGAAAACGCCCCACGGCATCACGGTCAGCCAGTCCAGATAGTTGCGCGTGACCGCGAACTCGGGTGAAATCGGCTCCAACAGCTTGAGCTTCTCGATCTCCTCGTTGATACGCTCCTGAGCCTCCGCCGTGAGTTTGAGTGATGTCAACCGCTCCTGGAAGCGGTCCACTTCGGATTCCTTGCCCTCCTTCTCGAGGCCGAGTTCTTTCTTGATCATCTTGAGCTGCTCGCGCAGGAAGAACTCGCGCTGGTTCTTGGTGACCTTCTCGTCTATCTGCTTGCCGATCTTGGCCTGAATGCGCGAGATGTCTATTTCCTTGCGCAACAGCAACAGCACCTTGCTGAGGCGATCGCGGACGCTGACAGTCTCTAGCACCTCCTGCTGTTCGGCCGCCGTGGCGGTGGTCAGCGCGGCGGCAATGTCCGCCAGGCGTCCAGGTTCGGAGAGGTTGCCGTGCTGCATCAGCAACCCCAGCTCCTCCTTGTGCAGCGGGTTCAACTGAATCAGACTCTTGATCGCCTGCACCACCGAGATGGAGAAGGCTTTGAGCTCGGGGTTGTCACTCATGTCGGCTTCGAGCATGTACTCGACGCGTGCGACCAGCACCGGCTTCGTGGAGACATAGCTACTGACGCGGAAACGTTCATGGGTGGTAACCAGCACGTGGATCAGATTCTCGCTGGGCTGCGCCATCTGCACGATTTCGGCGACGACGCCCACCTTGAACATCTCATCCGGATCGGGCAAGGGCCCCGGTTCGACGCCTGGCGCCGGATCCTTGCGCAGAATCACGCCGACATGCCTGAGCTTGCGTTTGGCGCGTTCGGTCAGTACCGCGATCATCTCCGGATTATCAATGGCCACGGGCGCGGTCAGCCGCGGGAACATCGGCCGCCCCACCACCGGGATGATCGGCAGTTCCTCCGGATAGATCTCGCGCGCCAGCACGAGCGTCCGTTCCTCGGGAGCGGTAGCGTCACTCATGACCTCTACAGGCTCGTGCGTGGTATCTGCTTTGTCTTGGGCCATGCTTGCGTTCCTGGCCAGCAGATCGCAGGTGACGGGATCGTCCGGTCCGAAGGCGCCTGCCGGTATTGGACGCAGCTTGCACCCTACCGACGCAGGTGTCAAGACTGCTGATGCGTTGCTGATGCGTTACCATGGGTTTTGATTGCGCAAAGATGCGGATTCGCTAGCATGGCGTGATCAGGGAGACATGTGGTGAAGGTGGCGGTAGGACTTAGCGGCGGCGTGGATTCCGCCATGGCGGCTTGGCTGCTCAAGCGGCAGGGACACGAGCTTGTCGGGATCACCATGCAGATCTGGGACGGCACGGTGGCACTGCCCGATATCGGGCGGGCCGGCTGCTACGGGCCGGGCGAAGCGCGCGATATTAAGGCGGCAAGCGACATCGCAGCGCGGCTGGGCATCCAGCATCTGACCGTGCCGCTGGCCGAAGCCTATAAGCAGGCCGTGCTCGCGCCCTTCCGGGCCGCCTACCGCGCCGGCCGGACCCCAAATCCTTGCGTGCTCTGCAACCAACTGCTGAAGTTCGGTCTGCTGCTGCAAACGGCGCGCGCCATGGGGATCTCCTTCGACGCCTTCGCCACCGGTCATTACGCACGCGTCGCCTACGATACCGACCGCGATGGCTACACGCTGCGCGCCGGCACAGATGCGGCCAAGGACCAGTCCTACTTCCTGGCGCGTCTAAACCAGAGCCAACTGGCGCGGATCCTGTTCCCGTTGGGGAACATGACCAAACCCGACGTGATTGCGCTGGCGCGTCAGGCGGGCTTCGCCGATGTGGCCGGGCGCGCCGAAAGCCAGGATTTCATCGAGAGCGACAGCTACGACGCCCTCTTTCAGCCGGAGGACAGTCAGCCCGGCCAGGTTGTCGATACCGCCGGCAAGTTGCTGGGCCGGCATCGCGGCATCATCCATTTTACGGTCGGTCAACGGCACCGGTTGGGGGTGGCTACCGGCGAACGGATGTACGTCAAGGAACTCCGCCCGGCCACGCATACAGTCGTGCTGGGCCGTCGTGAAGAGGTCTTCCGCGATAATTGCCTAATCGAAGATCCGAACTGGATCGCGGGTGAGCCGCCGCCCGCCGGCAGCGATTGCGTCATCCGGCTGCGATACCGCCACCCCGGCGTAGCGGCCAGGTTGCAGCCGTTGCCGCAAGGCATCTGGCAAGCCACCTTTGCGGAACCGCAATTTGCCGTGGCGCCCGGACAGGCAGCCGTCTGCTATCGAGGCGATGAAGTCCTGGGCGGCGGCTGGATCGCCTGACGGTTCAGCCCTCCGCCAGGAAGTGCCGGACACCCGTCAAGATCATCTGCGCCGCCAGGGCTGCCAGCACCAGCCCCGTGATCTTGCTCAGGATACTGAGGCCGCGCCGGCCGATCCACTGCTCGATGGAGACGGCCATGCGCAAAATCAGACCGACGCAGGCCACCGCCAACAGCAGCGCCACACAACCGATGCCTTTGCGCAGCGGCGTGGCAATCTCCGCGCCCAGCACCAGCAGGGCGCCGGTCGTGGCCGGTCCGACAATGACCGGAATGGCCAGCGGCACCACGGCAATGTCTTCATCGTCGCCGACACGCGCCCCCGCCTGACTCGCCTGGATCAGCGCCACGGCCGAGAGGAATAGCAGGCCACCCGTGCCCACGCGAAAGGCGTCGAGCGTGATCCCGAAAACCGCGAAAATCGCCCGGCCGAAAAAGAAGAGCGCCAGGCATAACAGGGCCGTCGCGCCGCTGACGCGCCAGGCCAGCCTGCGGCGCCCGGCTTCGGTGTAGCCGGCAGTCATGGTAAGGAACATCGAAAGCGCGAAGAACGGCGTGAAGAGGAAGAAGAACTTCAGCCAGACACTGACAAAGAAACGCACTGTTTCCAGCATAGGGTCACCTGCCACACACATGGCATCCGCATGGATGCGCCGGCCGATTTTCACCTGACTGCGGGAGCGTAGAGGTCTGGCCGCAGGGTGTCAAGCGTGCGCACGTGCGCACTCATTTCGTTCTACCTCTGCGTCATCCCCTGAACGCCTCCAGTTGGCCGCCACCGGCGGCGAACGACGGGTCGGCGAACGTAAGGCGGACGACTAGCGTTTCGCCCCCCAGCCTGTTTCTCGGCAGATCTCTGATCGCCAGGCACCTCATCCCTGACTGCCAATGCACGGGGAACAATTCCACGCACGTTCTGACCGGCTTGCAGGTATTGAGCAGCACGGCTTGCAGGGGCTCTTGCGCGAGGGGTGCCAGCATCACGGCTTCGGACACTGCCGGCGGCGGGACATGCACGTACAGGTTGCATCCCCGCCGCGTGAGCAAGACGCTCCGGTTGCCGGTCAGTTCACTGGCTGGCGACGCGTCGCCAAACGCCTCGCGAACCAGGCGATACCATTTCCCCACGTCGCGGAGGATGCTCGCGGCTTTCGCCGGGATTCGCCCGCGCGCATCAGGGCCGACGTTGAGCAGGTAGTGCCCTCCCTTGGCCATCTTCGCGTCCATCGAGCGGATCAGGAACTCGCTCGAGTAGTAATCCTCGTCGCGGCGATAGCCCCAGCTCTGCGTGCCCACCGAGTTGCACGCCTCCGTGTACCGGACGAACCGGAGTGCCGCGGCGGTCTCGTGTGCCTGGTACTCGCGTTCCGGCGTCCCGAAATCGCCCTCGTCGAAGCCGCGGTCGTTGATGACGATCCGCGGTTGGAGCCGGCGAAGCGACTCATTGATCGAGCGGTCGCCGTGCTGCGGCACATTCGTATCCCAGAAGAAGTGCCGAACCGTGCCGTAGTGTGTGCACAACTCCGTGACCTGCCGACGTAGGTACTCCATGTAGGCGGCCCAGTCCGGGCGGTCGCCTGGCTCGGGACCGGACAGCTCATGATGCCGGCCGGCATTCGGGTAGTTGGGGTGATGCCAGTCCACCACCGAGTAGTAAAGACCCAACGGGAACTCCCTCTTGTGACAGGCCGCGCTCAAGGCACCCACGATGTCTCGCGCATATGGGGCGTGCATCACGTTGTAGTCCGTCTGTCGCGTGTCCCACAGGCAAAAACCGTCCGCGTGTTTAGCCGTCAGGCACACATACTCCATGCCGACGGACTCTGCCAGGTCAAGGATGCGGTCGGCGTCAAAGTCAACCGGGTTGAAACGACTAACCAGATTCTCGTACTCGTCGCGCTGTATCCGCCGCCGCATCTGGTCCTGCTCGTGCCATCCTTCAATGGAGTACAGACCGAAGTGCAGGAATAATCCCAGGCGCCGTCGCGAGAACCATTCGCTCGCAGCGTCGGGTGCACCCATCCTCGCCTCAGCCAAATGCCTGTCCGCCATGCTTGATTCCCGGTTCTCTGCTTAGAATGTTAGGTGATGTATTATATGCCGCGTTCCGTCGGGTGAAAGACGTAAGAAGCGCCGTTTCCTGGCGTCGTATGCGGCGTCGGCAAGACTGGCAGTCGGGATAGCGCTTGCCAATCACTGGATGAGTGTGCAATCGTGCCGGATTGGAGGACTAGTTCCCGATGGCAGCATCCGCGATGTGGTCCAAGCGGCCGGTCATTGGCGCCGCGGTGGCATACGTGCTGGGCACGGCAGGCGGACTCCACTACGGCGGCATCTGGCAACACACGCTGGCGGCCGCGGCGCTCGTGGCGATGACGGCATTCTGGGCGTCGCGCGCGGGCGTGCGCCACAGCTTGCATCTGAGCGCGCGCTGCTGTGTCTTGCTGCTCCTGGCTTGGGCCCTGGCGGCGCGCGCGGGTGCCGAACTGACGCGGCAGTTCGAGTCTCTGCGCGCCGCGGCCGATTCTCGTGGACAAGTCCGCGTGCGCGGCGAGATCGTCAACGGCGTCTCCTGCCGTCCGGCCTCGCGCGGCGAATTCCGTTACCGTTTTGCCTTGCGGAAAATCGCCATCGTGGGAAGTGACGGCAGGCGAGCCCTGGGACGGCTGACGCTGTTCGTCACCTGGTATGGCCCGTCTCCCTCGGGTTCGCGGGAAACGACGCCTCGTACCGGCGAGTTGTGGGAGTTCCGCGGCAGACTCGAGCACGGACGACGGCCGACGCTACCCAACCGACATTTTTTGGTCACGCGCGCCCGATCATCACGGCGGCTGTCGGCGGAATCGCTGTCTTCCTGGCGCGGCGCATGCGAACGTTACCGCCGGCGGGCGGCCGCCAGACTGGCCGCGGGGATTGAGGCGCGCCGTACCGAGACGGCGCTGATTCAGGCCATGCTGCTCGGTTATCGCGGCGAGATCCCACAGGCGCTCAACCGTGCCTTCCGCAACTCCGGCACGATACACATCTTCGCCATCTCCGGCATGCACGTGGTGGTGATCGCCGGCATACTGTCGTTCGTCGTGGCGCGCTGTGGCGTGCCGCGCAATTTCTGGGTCCTGCCGCTGGCGCCGTTACTGGCGATCTATATCCTGGCTACGGGCAGTCAGCCCAGCGCTCTGCGCGCCGGTATCATGGCGCTGCTCTACCTGGTCGCGCCGCTGTTGGGACGCCGTCCCGACACGACGGTTACGTTGGCGGTGTCGGCGTTGCTGCTGCTGGCGGCCGATCCTCTACAGCTCTGGGATTTGGGTTTCGTGCTGTCATTTGCCGTCGTCACTGGTCTGATCGTGCTGGCGGCGCCGCTCTCGCGCCTGTTGAACCGATACTGCGGTCTGGAGCGCCTGGCGCTCGATACCGAGGCCATGGACAGTCTGGGCGGCGAAGCCGCCACTGCCGGCGCCTTGCGCTGGCGGCGGGGAATGTTGCGTGTGGGTCGCTATATGACCGAGTTGGCCGGCGTATCGTTGGCGGCCTGGCTGACGGCCACCCCGCTGACGGCGCTGTATTTCGGGCTCTTCACGCCGGCGTCGTTGCTCGCCAACCTGCTGGTGGTTCCGCTCTCGTTCGTGGTAATGGCGGCGGCCAGCGTTAGCCTGGCGGCCGCGTCGCTGGCGCCTCAGCTGGGGATGGCGGTCAATCTGGTGGCCTGCTTGTGCACCTGGGTTATGACTTCGATCGCGCAGGCGGCCGCTGACTTGCCCGGCGGTGTCTGGCGCATTCCGCCCCCGCCTCCTTGGACGCTGGCGGCGTGGTATTTCGGGCTGGCTTGCCTGGCGGTGCGGCTGCGCCGCGCCGCGCGGCCGGCAAAAGTCAGCACGTCCTGGCTGGTCCGGGAACCCGAGCCCTGAACCCCAGCTACCATCCGCGCATCGCGGAGGGGGTCAACCAGCGCAGGCTGCGCAGGCCGATGGCTATGCCGATCACCGAGACCAGGATGTAGGCCGGGAAATAGGCCAGCGAGAAGGGGACAACCAGCAGCAGTTTCAGGATGTCGCGCGTGCGTTGCACCAGCGGCAGCACGTAGACCACCGAGAGCAGACAGAAGGCGCCACTATTGACGACACGCTTGATGAGATCGGCCCCGTAACTGGCGTATACCTGCGCGAGACTGGCGCGCAAAGGATAGACATCGTACAGGGTGCGGAATAGTCCGACGATGTGCTCGCCGAAACGCAGGTCCGCGAAGAGCGCCGGTATGGAGGTCAGCGTCAGCAGGCTGTAGGAAAAGACAAAGAAAATCTGGATGGGATTGCGCATCCAGACGGGCGCATGCCGCACGTAGCACTGCAGCCCGCCCGAGGTCCAGCGCAGCTTCTGCCGGAACCAGGCCCGGAAAGAACAGGGCACGATGCTGGCGACCGGCACGAAACTCTGTTCCACGCGCCAACCTGCGCGGTTGAGCTTGAAGGCCAGGTCAACATCTTCAGTAAGGGCGTGAGCCGAGAAACCCTTAACCTGCGCGAGAGCTTCGCGGCGCACGGTCAGGCAACCACCCCATAGTGCCATGGCCGAGGTCAGATTGTGGGCGCCCTGCGTCAGCAGCAGCATGTTGTACTCGATCTCCTGCATCTTGGGCAGCACGCCCCGGTTGGCAGGCCGGTAGGGACAACTGGCGGCGCCCAGGCGCCGGTCCGATTCCATGCGCGCCAGCAGATCGGTCAGTGCCTTGGGATTCAACTGGGTGTCGGCGTCCAGGCACAGCAGCAGGTCGTGGCTGGCCAATCGCGCCGCCTCGTTCAGACAGCGCGATTTGCCACGATTGACGGCGTGGGTAACGACGCGGAAAGGATAGTCGCGCTGCAAGGCCTCGAGCCGCGCCGCGCTGTCGTCACGGCTCGCGTCGTTGATGACGATGACTTCCAGCAGATCGCGGTCGTAGGACGCGTACACGCTGGTCAGCGTGTCGCCGACGGAGGCGCCGTCGTTATAGCAGGGCACCAGCACGGACAGCGCCGGCTTGACGGTCAGTTGCCGTTTGCGCCGCCGATCAAGAAATGACAGCAGCAGCATGGCGGCCATGAGCCCGACAAAGCCAATACCGCTGACTTGCCTGACAAGATCAATCATCACGCCTTTTTATTCGCGCATCATTCCGGAAGGCAGCGGCACGCTGCCCTCCCATGGCTGCGGCGTGGACCAGGGCATGTCGCCATTCGCCTCCGTGGCACATCCTTGCACGAGCATCGCCAAAGCCAGCGCCATCAGGCTAGCGCCTATCCAGACGATCGCAGGCCTGCGGCCGGTTGCGGTCCGTGCCGCGCACGGCTTGCCGGACACACGAGACGCCGGCCGCTCGCGGTTAAAAATAGACCACATCGCCAAGCTCCGTCGGCGCCTGCTGCCAGTCCATCAGAATATCGGCCACCACCAGATTGTGCTCCTGGATGACCTGACGCAGACGCACGCGGGTCACGAAATCGCCGGCGGGCCCCTGCAAGCCCGGACGCCGCACCATCATTTCGATCTGCGGCAGCGCCTTTGACCGGTCAGCCCCCAGCATCTCGTTCATGAAGGCGTCATCCAGCGCCACAACGACGAATTTCCACTGCTCGTTAAAGGAGACAACCTTGCCCTTCTCGCCAGGTGTCAGCACGTTTTCTAGATTGTTGTCAGGCGCTTCGGCGACCTGCCGCGGAATGCTCTTGAGCTTGAAGTCGCCGAGCTTCTGCTCGAGCAGTTTGATCTTGTCGTCCATCGTCACAATCTGCTCGTTCAGTTTTTTCTTGTCTTCTTCGGATTCGCGCAGTTCGGCGTTCAATTCGCGCTTCTCGTCCTCGAGCCTGGAAATCTTGCCCTCGATCTCCTTCTTCTCGTTCTCAACCTGGGCGATACGGACGTCGCGCTCTTCCACGGCCTTCTTGTCGGCGCGCGCGCCCTTCTTGACGTTGTTGAGTTCCTCGATCGCGTCAATCAACTCCTTGCGCAGCTTGGGTAGTTCCGCGCGTGTGCGGTTCAAGAGAGCGTATTGCGCGTTCGCGCGCTTGAGAGCCACTTCGAACAGCTCCGACATGGTGTCGGGACCGGTGGTATCGGGACGCCCCGTCAGGCTGCTGACGGCGGGTTTGCCGGTGGTCGGATCGATGCGGTACAGCTTGCGCAGTTGCAGCCGTTTGTCTTCCTTGTCGAAATCCAGCCTGGGGATGGGCTGCGGCGCCGGTTCGAACTGGTGCTGGTAGGTCTGCCAGAAGGCCGACAACTCGGGATTCTCGATTTCGCGACTGGTGATGGGCGAGACGTCACGCTCAGGGTATTCGGGCCGCGCCACTTCCACGGGATCCTCGGCTTCCAGTGTCTTGGTCAGCTTGACGAAGATCTCCTCCAGGGAGTGCGTGCGCTCGATCAACACCTCGCGCTTGCTATAGTTCAACCCTGCCAGAATCAGGGCCACCAGCCCCAGACCGAAAACGACAAATATTAGTACTCGCAGAACTTTGCCCATGGCAGCATCCTCTCCCGTGAGTAAGGCGCGGGGATTAGCCTAGGACAAACCGCCGCGCGACGCAACAACAAAGACGATAATTTTGACATTCCGGGAGGAGTGTGGCAGATTCACACGCGGTTTCAAGTATAGGAAGGAGTGCCAGATGACCGATCTGCTGGCGCAACTGGAACAAGATGCGGCGCCGCGCCACGCCATACAGCTAGATCCCGGCTTCCGTCCCGCGGCGCTCTGGACAAGGGCTTACCGCAAGTTGGCCGCCGCCGCGCCGCGCCGTCGTCCGGTGCTCCTGGCGCTCTCGCGCCCGGATGGCATCGTTTTCCATCACCGTCTTGAGGTGCTTCCCTGGGACAACCAGACCGCCCCCGCCACCACCCGTTATATCGAACGCACCCTCAAGTACCTGCTCTGGCAGCGGGGAGGCTCGACCGTGTCGCTGGCCGGATGCCCTGAGGCGGCGGCCGCGCTGGCGCGGGTGTATGCCCCCGGCGGCGCGCGGGACTTCGACGCCCAGGTCATGGGCGAGCGCGTCTTCGGGGCGCCCTTCAGCGTGCGCGCCTGCCAGGAGTCCGAGTTGCCCGCCGCCCGCGAGCCCCAGATGAAGGTCGGTGGTTTCTGGAAGGGTTGCCGCGTCGGCTTCGACCTGGGCGGCAGCGACCGCAAGTGCGCGGCGGTGCTTGACGGCCAGGTGGTACACTCGGAGGAGGTGCCCTGGTCGCCGACGGTCGCGACCGACTGGCACTACCAGCGCGACGGCATCGAGGACTCCATCAACCGCGCCGCCGCCCACCTGCCGCGCGTGGATTGCATCGGCGGCAGTTCCGCCGGCGTCATCGTCAATAACGAGGTGCGAATCGCCTCGCTCTTCCGCGCCATTCCGCCCGAGGATTTCGACCGCCATGTCCGGCGCATCTTCATCGAGATCGGCAAGAAGTGGAAGGTGCCGACGGTCGTGATGAACGATGGCGACGTGACCGCGCTGGCAGGCTCCCTGGCGCTGGATGACCGTCCGGTGCTCGGCATGGCCTTCGGCACCAGTCTTGCCGGCGGGTACTGCAGCCCCGAGGGAGGGCTCAAACCGTGGTTGAACGAGCTGGCCTTCGTGCCAATTGACTTCCGGCGCGAAGGGGCGCCCAAGGACGACTGGTCCGGGGACCATGGCGTCGGCGCTCAATACCTGTCGCAACAGGCGGTCGGACGACTGGCCGCGGCCGCCGGCGTGGATTTCCCGCCGACATGTACAGGTCTGCCTGAACGCCTGGCGGAGATGCAGCGGCGGCTCGCCGCCGGCGACCGGACGGCGCGCGACATCTTCGTGGCGGTGGGCCGTTTCCTGGGCTATGCCGTGGCGTACGCGGACGATTTCTACCAGCTCAAGCGTTTCCTGGCGCTGGGCCGCGTCACCTCCGGCGCCGCCGGCGACATTATCGTCAAGGAGGCGACGGACGTGCTCACACGGGAATTCCCGGATGTCGCCGCCAAAGTCAAGCTGGAGGTGCCGGACGAGAAGCAGAAACGGCACGGCCAGGCCATGGTGGCGGCGAGTCTACCCGAGGACCAGATATCGTGAAACTGTCAAAACCAGAGGCCACGCTCTTCATCCCCGACGGACTACCCGAGCCCGAGGCGCTGTCGCGCACCACCCATCTCGCGGTGGGTGCGCACCAGGACGACATCGAGTTCATGGCCTTCCACGGCATTCTGACCTGCTACCGCCAGGCCGGCAAGCGCTTTGCCGGCATCACCTGCACCAACGGCGCCGGCAGCCCGCGCGCCGGCGTGTATACCGACTGCAGCGACGCCGACATGATGGCCATCCGGCGCGGCGAGCAGAACGAGGCCGCGCGCATCGGCCACTACGGTTTCATGGCGCAGCTTGCCTACACCAGCAAGGAGCTGAAGGACCCCGTCAACCCGGCGCCGGTCAACGATCTCGAAGCGCTGCTGCGCTCCAGCCGCCCCGAGGTGGTGTACACGCACAACCCGGCCGACAAGCACGACACCCACGTGGCCGTCATGCTGGCGCTGATCGAGGCGCTGCGACGCCTCCCCAAGACGCAACGCCCGCAACGCCTGCTGGGCTGCGAGGTCTGGCGCGACCTGGACTGGATGCCGGACGCCGACAAGGTCGCGCTGGACGTGAGCGGACGCGATCACCTGGCCATGTCTCTTATGGGCGTCTTCGACTCGCAGATCGCCGGCGGCAAACGCTACGACCTCGCCACCATGGGGCGGCGGCGGGCGCATGCCACCTACGCCGAATCGCATGGCGTGGACAAGGTCGAGTTATTGACCTATGCTATGGACCTTTCGCCGCTGTTGGCGGATGACTCGCTGGACGTGGGCGCATATGTCGCCGACTTGATCCGGCGTTTCGAGGGGGACGTGCGTCAGCGCCTGGCGCTGCGGCACCGGTAGCGATTGAGAACGCTGAAATTACTGAGGAGCAGACAATGAAGGTTGAATTCTACGGACACGTGCGGCAGTACCAGAATATCAAGACCGAGATAGACGCCAACATCAACAAGGTGCTGATGAGCGGCAAGTACGTGATGGGGCCCATGCTCGATCAGTTCGAGAAGGAGTTGGCGGCCTACACCGGCATGAAGTACGCCATCGGCGTCGGCAACGGCACGGATGCGCTCTGGCTGACGATGATGGCGCTGGGCATCGGTCCCGGCGACGAGGTCATCACCCACCCCAACACCTTCTTCGCCACGGCCGAGGCCGCCTGGGTGGTTGGCGCCACCGTGGTCTTCGTGGACTGCGACCCCAAGACCAAGTGCATTGACCCCAAGCTGATCGCGGCGGCCATCACCCCCCGCACCAAGGCGATCTTGCCGGTGCATCTCTACGGACAGTGCGCCGACATGCCGGCCATCTGGAAGATCGCCGAGAAGCACAAGCTGCACGTCATCGAAGACAACGCCCAGGGCATTGACGCCGACGGCGGCGCCTTCAAGCAGGGCGACCGCTCGGCGGCGGTCTGCACCAGCTTCATCATCCAGAAGAACCTGGGTTGCTTCGGCGACGGCGGCGCCATCTACACCAACTGCCCCGAGATCAACGCCAAGGTGCGCAAGCTGCGCAACCACGGTTCGGACAAGCGCGACCACCATTCCTTCGGCTTCAACAGCCGTCTGGACGATCTGCAGGCTGGCGTGTTGAGCGCCAAGCTCAAGCACCTGCGCTCCTATTCGGACGCCCGCATCAAGTGGGCGGCGCGCTACACGGCCGGTCTCAAGGGCGTGAAGGCCATCACGCTGCCGACGGTGGTGCCGGGCTACCGCCATGTCTTCCACCTGTACGTCGTCGAAACCAAGAACCCCGCCAAGCGCGACGCGATGGTCAAGTTCCTGGTGGACAACGGCGTGGATGCCAAGACGCACTACTCGATCGCGATCCACAAGCAGGAAGGCTATCCCTGGGGCAAGCAGGCGCGCATCGCCGGTTCCGTCGCCAACGCCGAATACAACGCGGCCGCCTGTGTCAGCCTGCCGATGTTCCCGGAACTCACCGCCGAGGAGGTGGACTACACCATCGCCAAGGTGCTGGAGTGGGACAAGGCCAACGCCTGATCGGAACCACCCATGATGAAGAGCTATCGCGTCGTCGTCGTCGGCATGGGCAAGCGCGGCATGCACCATGCCACGACCTTCAAGGCCAACCCGCGTTTCGAGTTGGCCGGCATCTGCGATATTGACCAGGCGCGGCTCGACGCCGCCGCGGCCAAGCTTGGCGGCCCCCAGACCGGGACCGACGCCGCCAAGCTGGCCAAGGCCGTCAAGCCCGACATCTTCTGCTTCTGTACCCTGCCCCACCTGCGCCTCCCGTTCGTCAGGATGGGTGTGGAGAGCGGAGCGCGCCTGATTGCGTTCGAGAAGCCCGTGGCACTTACCAGCCGCGAGGCCATGGAGATGAAACGGCTGCTGGAAGGCGCCGGCGTCAAGGCCGTCGTCAGCCACCAGCACCGCTACGGCCCGCACTACCGCAAGGTGGCGGAGATCGCCGCCAGCGGCACGCTGGGCCGCATCCAGACGGTCACCGCCACCTCGACCGGATGGATGACCCACATGCTCAGCCATCTGGTGGATTATGCTCGCTGGTATACCGGATGCCCGAAGGCGCTGTGGGCAATGGCACAGGCCGCCGGACGCGGCAAGCTGGCCGACAACCACCCCTCGCCCGACTACCTGGCGGGAGTGGTTCAGTTCGAAGGCAACATCCGCGGCTACTTCGAGGCCGGCGCCGGTGCGCCCGATCAGCCCGAGGTCGCCAAGTGGTGGGGCAAGAACCGCATCAGCGTTCAAGGCACCGAAGGTTTCGCCGAAGTGCTGACCAACGGCGGGTGGCGCGCCGTCACCCGCCGCGACGGCTACCAGTCGGGCGAAGGCGCGATGAACTACGAGGCCGACATGCCGCCGTATATCCAGGAGATGGCCGAATGGCTCGATAGCGACGCTCAGCCCCACGCCTGCAACTTCGCGAATGCCTACGCCGGCTTCGAGATCATGGCGGCGCTGCAGCGATCGGCCGCCACGGGCGGGCAGATCGCCCTGCCCCTGACCGCGCCGGCCGACGAGCAGGAACTGCTGCGCCAGGCGCTGGCGGAACGCCCGGTCATGGTCTCGGCCCCGGTCAATGCCAAGGAATACGGTCTCACCACGTAGAAACCTAACGCTTGACGCTGGTTTGAGATGTTGAGCGTTGAGCGTTACGCGTCGAGCGTTACATCAAAATGGAGATCATCATCCAGCCCGATGCGGCGCAGTCCGCCCGCCTGGTGGCCGCCTTCATTGCCCGCGCTATGCGGCGCAAGCCCGACCTGGTGCTCGGGCTGGCCACGGGGAGCACGCCCGTGCCGCTCTATCGCGAACTGATCCGGCGCCATCGCGAGGACGGACTGGATTTCAGCCGCGTCACCGCCTTCAACCTCGACGAGTACCTGGGCATCGGCCCCGACCATCCCGGCTCCTACCGGCGTTTCATGCAGGTACAACTCTTCGATCACATCAACCTGTCGCCGGGACATACGCACCTGCCGGACGGTCTGGCGCCCGATGTCGAGGCGCACTGCCGCCACTACGAGGCTCAGATCCGCGCCAGCGGCGGCATTGATATCCAGGTGCTGGGCATCGGCTCGGACGGACACATCGGCTTCAACGAGCCCAGCTCATCGCTGGCGTCGCGCACCCGCACCAAGACCCTCACCAGCCGGACGCGCCGCGACAATGCGCGCTTCTTCGAAAATCCCGCTGATGTGCCCGTGGAGTGCATCACCATGGGCATCGGCACGATCATGGAGTCGCGCATCTGCCTGCTGCTGGCCGCCGGCGAGCGCAAGGCGGAGGCAGTGGCCGGCGCCCTCGAGGGGCCGATCACCGCGATGAATCCCGCCTCGGCCCTGCAACTGCATCCCGACACCCGCGTCTTCCTCGACGAGGCCGCGGCGGGCAAGCTCAAGATGCGCGCCTATTACGACGAAGTCTTCGCGCGTGATGTCTTCTGGAACAAGCTGCGCCAGGAAGACGGCCGAACTTTGTAGATCCTGCCTCGACGCACGAGGCCAGAACCTACCCCAGGCCAGGTCATGGCTGATCCTCGACAGGCTGACAGGCTGGCCACAACACGGTCGCGACGGTGGTTATCGTTGCGGTTCCTGTCGGCGCTTGTGCCCGTGGCGGTGTTCTCTCTGGCCGCCTGGGCGCTACATCGCGAGCTGCGCGTACTGGGTCCGGGCGAGATTCGAGCGGCCATAGCCGCCGTGCCCCTGTCGAGACTTGGCCTGGCGGTAGCGGCCACCGCTGTCAGCCTTGCGTCCGTGACGTTTTACGACGTCCTGGCCATGCGGTTCGTCGGTCGGCGCATGGCCTATCGCCTCGTGGCGCCCGTCTCGCTCACGGCCACGAGCATCAGTAACACGACGGGATTCAACGCACTGACAGGCGGCTCGATCCGGTACCGTTTCTACTCCCGTCAAGGCGTGCCGCCGCTCGATATCTACCGCATCATTGCGTTCTGCTCGTTGACATTCTGGCTGGGCTATGCCCTGCTTGCCGGTTGCCTGCTGGCGTGCGGCCGGCAGACACTGCCGCAAGCGCTGGGTGAAGCGGTGCATTGGCCCAGACTGACCGGGCTCGGCTTGCTCGCACTGGTGGCGTTGTACGTGACGCTCTGCTGGCGAGGTAAACCAATAGGGTTGCTGCGGTGGCGGCTGGAGCCGCCGCGCACCGCGATCGCGGCGCTGCAGATCCTGGTGGGCAGCCTCGACTGGCTTCTGGCCGCCGTTGTTTTCCTCCTGTTGCTGCCCCGGGATGCGAACATCGCATTCGATGCCGTCCTGCTGGTGTTTCTCGCCGCTCATCTGGCTGGCGTGGCCAGCACCGTGCCTGGCGGGTTGGGGGTGTTCGAGATGACCGTTACTTACGCCTTTGGTCCCCGGCTTGGTGCAGCCACGGTGTTCGCGACCCTCCTGGCTTACCGCCTGGTGTATTACCTGGTTCCATTTGCCGCGGGCACGATCATGCTGGCGATCAAGGAATTGCATGACCGGCGTGCGCTCCTGGTCGGCGTGGGGCGCGCCATGGGGCCGCGTCTCGCCGCCATCGCGCCACCGTTCTATGCCGCCGTCTGCACATTGGGGGGCCTGCTTCTGCTTGTCTCCGGAGCTACGCCATCAGTTGAAGCGCGTCTGCGGCTGCTGCTGCGTGTCCTTCCCCTGCCGGTCATCGAGATGTCGAGTTTCCTCGCGAGCTGTGCCGGGGCCGTGCTGCTGGTGCTTGGCGCCGGTCTATGGCGGAGATTGGACGGCGCCTATCTGCTTGCGTTGGCCATGCTTGCCGGCGGCAGTGTCTTCTCTCTGCTGAAGGCCTTCGACTACGAGGAGGCCTCGGTACTGCTCGTCATCGCGCTGCTCCTGCTGCCGTGCCGCCGGTACTTCTATCGCCGCGCATCGCTGTTGAGTCAGCCGTTCACGTGGCCGTGGGCGCTGGCCGTGTTGCTGGCGGCGTCCGGTTTCGTGTGGCTCGGGCTGCTTGCCCACCGTCACGTCGAGTACTCGTATGACCTGTGGTGGCGTTTCAGCTTGAATGAGCACGCGCCGCGCTATCTCCGGGCGGCGGCGGGCGTGGCGGTGGTCCTGCTGGTTGCGGGGCTTCGCCTCGCGCTGCGGCCCGCGCGGCCGTCGGTGCAACGGCCGACTCCGGACGACATGACTGCCGTGCAACACATCCTTGCCTCTGCCGCCAGGGTTGACGGTAACCTGGCCCTGCTTGGCGACAAGTCATTGCTGTTTGACTCCGACCGAAAGTCCTTTGTCATGTATGGGGTGTCCGGACGAAGCTGGATTGCGATGGGCGATCCGGTCGGCCCGGCGGCCGGCGTGCGCGATGTCGCCTGGTCGTTCCGCGAACTCGTTGACCGGCATGCGGGCCACACCGTCTTCTACGAGGTCGGAACCGACTATCTTCCTGTTTATCTCGAGATGGGCCTGAGTCTGTTCAAGATCGGCGAGGATGCCAGCGTCGCCCTGCAGGGCTTCGATCTGGAGGGCAGCCGGTTCAAGAAATTTCGCGCCACGATCAGCCGGTTCGAACGGGACGGTTTCCGGTTCGCCGTGCTGTCCCCCGCGGAGTCGGAGACGGCGCTGCCGGAACTCGCGCGGGTTTCAGCGGCCTGGTTGTCCAACAAGAGGTCTCGCGAGAAGGGATTTTCGCTGGGTTTCTTCAGTCCCGACTACATCCGTCACTTCCCGGTGGCCGTGATTCTCCGGGGCACCGAGATCGTCGCCTTTGCCAACATCTGGCTCACGGGACAGCGTCAGGAGCTGTCGGTTGACCTGATGCGCTACGTTCCCGGGGTCGCCGACGGGCTCATGGACGCCCTGCTCGCGCACGTGTGCCTCTGGGGCCGCGAGCAGGGATACGCCTGCTTCTCGCTCGGCATGGCGCCCCTCTCGGGCCTGAACGACCAGACGCTTGCCCCGTTCTGGAGCCGGATGGGGGCGCAGGTGTTCCGTCACGGCGAGCACTTCTACAATTTCCAGGGGCTTCGGCAGTACAAGGAGAAGTTCTATCCCGAGTGGAAACCACGCTACCTCGCCGTCTCCTGGGGGTTGGCCATGCCCTCGATTCTGCTGGCGATCACGACGCTGGTCAGCCGCGGCCCTGGCAATGCCGCCGGCGGTCGGGCATCGTCCCGTGCGTCCTAGCCCGATTGAGAGTGCGCCGTTGCGGACACCGACGGCGCAGTGCTCCGGTCGGCACAGAACTGTCAACGCCGGTTTGGAGGGAGCACTCTTCGACCGGCATGAGAAAGGCCTGTTTCTCCGTTCTCTTCCGGCAGAACCGCAGAATGACGAAGGAAAGCCAGACTGTCGCCTTCGACATTCGGAGTTCGGTCTTTCCGGCGAAATACCGAGTGTCAATATAGTCCAAGAACTCGACAAGTCTCTCCATTCACAGCAAATGCGCTTTGATGTAGCATGCATTATGTAACGCCGGTATATGTCGCTCGTCGTGCAGGAACAAGGCGCAGCGCAATGGCAGCGTCTTTGAGGGTGCCGGCGTCACGGGAGAACGCAGCGATGAAACTCTGTCAGACGGTCGGCAGGTGCGGCAGTCCAATGGCGGGCGTCAACGGGTTGCTTCGTTATGTCGGGCCGGTTGTAGCCGGTTGGTTTGTCGGCATGCTGTGCGCCCAGGGCGCCACGAGGACGCTGGCCTGGTACCAGCTCGGCGAGAACGACACGCATCCGGCGGCGGATCGGCTCGGCATGGCGTTCACGACGGACGGTTCGACCAACCGCCTCCACCTGAGCCGCTCCGGCTACCCGACAAATCGAGCGGACACCGCCGCGCTCTCGGACGGCAGCACGCTCTCGATGGAATTCAACAACGTCGCCGGCCAATACTCGCGCGCCGTGCTGACCACAACTACCACGAATGTGGGCATCGAAGCCTGGGTCAAGGCCGACATCGCCAACGACGCGGACTTGGGCATCGTCGCCATCAATGGGGGCGGAGACAATGGCTATGGAATCCTCCAGTACAATAAAAAGTGGACTGCTCTTTTCGGTGGAACATGGTTGGGGGAACTCGTCACAGTCGTGCCAGGCGAATGGATCCACCTGGCCGTGGTGATTGACAGCGCCGGTCATGGAACCTTCTACACGAATGGTACTGTGGCCGGCACGAGCGGCACTAGAGTCCCTCTAAAACCGCTGACCGCGTTTCAGATCGGGGGCATGGCAAGCAACGTACAATTCTTCGACGGACTGATTGACCAGGTGCGGGTCTTCACGTTCGAGGGCACATTCGACCCGGCGGATCTGATGGCCTACCCGGCTGAAGCCGCGCCGCATGCCGAGGTCACAACCCTGGCCTGGTACAGGCTGGGTGAGGACGATCCGGGCGCCGCGGCCGACACCTTGGGGCAGGATCCGACCCGTAGAGGCTGGCCGAAAGCGCCGCTCGATCTGGCACGCTATGGCAACCCGACGAACCGCGCCGACACCCCTCCACCGCCGGAGTTCAACGACGACAGCATCCTCTCGATGCAGTTCGACGGCGTTGATGACTGCTACGCGCGCGCGGCGGTGCTGACGACCGTCCGCACGAATATCGGCATTGTTGCCTGCGCCAAGGCCAATGTGGCCAGCCAGACCGGCATCATCGCGCTTAATGGAAGCGGAATGAATGGCTATGCTCTTTTGCAGCATAACAACGCATGGAAAATGATGTATGGCGGCGTCGCAGATTCGATGCAGTCGGCAGGCACGGTGGTGCCAGGCGAATGGGTCCATCTTGCATTGCTGATTGACAGCGCCGGACATGCGACGGTCTACAAAAATTTCGTTCCTACCCTGAGGTACACGAATAACGTCCCGATAACGCCAACAACCTCGTTCTTGATCGGCGGTCAATACACCAGCACATGTTTCGCCGGTTTGATTGACCAGGTGTGGGTCTTCACCTACACCGGCGACTTCGATCCGGTGCTCGATCTGGAGTATCCCACGATCCCCCCGCCACGGCGCACGACGATCATGATTCGCTGATGGCTGGTGTTGGATTGACGGGTATTGGCGAAAGGATCTATCCGTGCGGGTTGACACCGACTGGTTTCGTGACTGCCGATGGGGCGTGTTTACGCACTACCTGACCAAACCCGAGACGACGGCCGACGAGTGGAATCGCCAAGTGGACAGGTTCGATACGCACCGGCTCGCGGAGCAGCTCGCATCGGTCGGCGCACCCTACTACTTCCTCACGCTTGGTCAGGGCTCAGGCCATTACTGCTCGCCAAACGCAGCCTACGACAGACATGCAGGGGTCCTGCCATCCAAATGCTCGCGACGGGACCTGGTGGCCGACCTTCACGAGGCTTTGGCCCCTAAGGGGATCCGTCTGCTCGTGTATATACCGGCTGACCCGTCCACGCGCGATGCGGAGGCCTCCCGTCGGTTGGGCTGGCAGAACGCGGACCAGCGCACCGACCCGCGGTTGGCCGACTTCCAGCGCCGCTGGGAGGATGCGATCCGCGAATGGTCTCTGCGCTGGGGACGCATGGTTTCGGGGTGGTGGGTGGACGGATGCTACCAGGCCGACACCATGTACCGGCATCCCGACCCGCCGAACTTCCAGAGCTTCGCCGCGGCGATGAAGGCCGGCAATCCGGACGCCATCGTGGCCTTCAACCCCGGTGTCGCGGTGCCGGTGATCAGCCACTGGGAGTTCGAGGACTTCACGGCGGGAGAAATCGCCGGAGCTCTCCCTGTGGGAGGCTGGGGTTTTGGCGACAACCCGGACTTCTGCAATTTCGGGCCGATCAAACGCTGGGTCAACGGCGCCCAGTATCACCTGCTGTGCTTCCTGGGACCCTGGTGGTGCCAGTCCCCTCCGCGGTTTCCCACGGAACTGGTGGTGGGCTATACGCTGTACGTCAATCGGCACGAAGGCGTGATCACTTGGGACGTCCCGATCGGCAAAGACGGCCGCATCCCTGATGCTTTCCTGGACCAACTGCGGGCCGTGGGCAAGGCGACACGAACGTTGCGCTGAACACGGTAGGCGGCGCATTCTGTCTGGTTGACGAGCAGACCCGGCGCGTGACACCGGTGCGCTGACAATACGAACACCACACCCGCGATGATTCTATTTGGAGCGTCGCGGGAATAGTCCGGCTTGTTGTTGCCGGTATTGAAGCGGGCTGATACCTGTGCGCTTTCTGAAGAGTCGCGAAAAGTAGGCCGGGTCTTGATACGAGACGGCGGCGGCGACTTCCGCGACGGACCGCGTCTCGTCCAGCAGCATGCGCTGGGCCTGATGTATGCGCAGGTCGATCAGGTAGTCGATCGGCGCTTGCGCCATCTCATTCTGGAAACGCCGCGCCAGGCAACAGGGGCTGCGATGGAACATGCGGGAGAGAAGCCCCAGCGTGACGGGTTCGGACCAGTGTTCGGCGAGGTAACGGGAAACCTTGGCGGTCAAGTCGAAATCGCCGGTTGTTGCGCCGCGCTCTTGTTGCCGCCGTTGGGACTGCAGGTCGATCAGGAGGCCGAGAATCATCCACAATTTTCCCAGTACGGAAAAGGAAGCGCCGGCCGTTTCCGCGCTGCCTAACTGGTGCAACTCCAGGAAATGGATGCGAAGCTCCCGAATCGAAGGGCTTCTCAACACTGGTGTGGAGGTAGTCAGACCTGCTCGCGTCATAAGGGCTGCTGCGCGCCGTCCGCCAAAGGAAACCCAGAGGAACAGCCACGGATCGTCCGGGGACGTCCAATAGGAGACGTTCCTCCCCATGAGGACGGCGAAAAGATCGTCCGGTCCGGCGAGATGCCGGCGTCCACCGTACTGAACGAACCCGTGGCCGGAAAGCACATAGACCAGCGCGCACAGCGTTGATCCGTGGTGTCGCTTGCGGTAGATCGACGAGACTTGGTGCCGGCCTCCGGCCGAGACGTATAGCTCTTCATCACTGTTCGCGCCGCGCGCTGGAAGGATCCACTCGCGCATATGGAGGATGTGGGCATCTAATGACACGGCGAGACAATATTGCCCAAAGAACAGGGCAAGTCAATTCAGGCCTACGGCAACTGAGATCAGAGAGATAGTACGGAAATATTGGGCCGCGATCACAGCCGCTTGCCGCTCATGCGGCACTTGCGGTACCGCGCCGGCGAGAGGCCGTATTGCCTGTGGAACAGGGCGTAGAACCGGCTGAGGCTCTCGAACCGGAGACTGCCCGCGATCGCCAGGATGGTCTCGTCGGTGTCGGACAGCAGGCGCGCGGCCTGGTTGATGCGCAGTTCGTTGATGAACTGCGTGGGCGTCTTGCCCAGGTGGCGCCGGAACACTTTGCAGAGGTGTTCCGGCGTGCGGCACGCCAGTTGCCGCATGCGTTCGAGCCCCGCGGTGAAGTTCTCGGGACGGCGCATCTGCGTGCAGAGCCGTTCGAGCCAGTCCGGTACCTGTGTTTCCGTCAGCAGATGGGTTTCGTCCAGGAAATAGCGGGCGAAGAGTTCCGCCAGCAGGATTTTCTGCATGGTCTTGCGCAGGCGCGGTCCGGCGTTGGCGGCGTTGATCCGCAAGAGCCGGCCATAGAGATCGTTGGTGGCGGTGGCGTCGAGTCGGAAGCAGGGCGGCATCACCGGCGCCGTGAAGGCCTGCAGGAAGGTGTCGTTTTCCAGGTAACGACTGAGTGTCAGGAACATCTCGAGCTGGAAATCGAAGACGATGATTTCGCAATGCGTGCACTGCCCGTCCGGCTCGAACCCGTGCGCATCGTCGGGACGTATGAAGACCAGGTGTCCGGCCTGCAGCCGGCGGGCTTCGCCGTTGGCGCGATGCACCAGGCTGCCCTCGCTGACCAGCAGGATTTCGGCGAAATCATGCGTGTGCGGCAGCGTGCCCGTCAGCGGCAGCGTGCAGTAGTTGAGGTCCCCGCCCACCGGGATGGTTTCCGGCGGGCGGTTGCCGGACCAGGTGATCTCGTAACACAGGATGCGCGCCCCGGTCTGCGGATCCAGGATCGAGGCGCCCGATTGACGTGCCGCCGGCATGTCGTCAGTTCCCCCCCGACGGCGCCACCGACCCGCCCGGCGCGACCGGATCGGGCGCCTGTCCGCGATTGTCGTCGAATCTCACCGATGCCACCAGGAAAACACCGCAACCGAAGCATCTCATATGCCTGTCCATCCTGGGCAGCCAGCGTCGTACCGTCGCACCTGCCGGCATGCGTTGTTACCAGTATCTTAGACGCATCTTCGTCAGGAAAGCAAACGCGGACACGTATTGGGTCAGAAGCTGTGAAAAAATCGGCGGCGCGGGTGTGACCGCACCCTCCAGCATCCACGAAACGTCGTCTCTATTGGATTTCTGGAGGGTCGGGTTCCACCCGGACCGTCTTCGGCGAATTCTTTCACACCTTCTCAGCGCGATAGGGGCGCGAGTGGGGTGCATGTGAGTGTGAGACACTTGAAACAGCGCCTGACTTCGTGAGACAGCGCTCTGGGCCAGAGACAGGGTGTCGGCACTGCCCGTCAGCGTCCCGGCGGCGGCTCCTGAACCGGACGAAGCACCCGCGTCCCGCCGCCGGGGGCAAGCGCGGCGCGGATCGGGGTTACCGGAAAACGGCGCGTCAGCATGGGTCGGATGCAAGGAAGCGGGGGCGGCGCCAACCTTGCGGTTGCGCTGCTCCCGTTGACGCCGCAGCCGGCCCATGATCACGCGCCGGCTTTCCGGCCCGATCCGCGACGCTTCCGTGCTACGCCTCCACGCCCTCAAAGTACGATCAGCAAATCGCTCCTGCTTACATGCACCCCACTCGCACCCCCATTTCACTGACCAATTGTGCGCGCCCGCGTTGCGCGGTTGCGGTCCGGTCTGAGGCGTGGTAGAGTCTGCGTCCATGACCGCGGCAATGAAACGATGCGTGCTGGCGGCGGCGATGAGCGTCGCCCTGCTTGAGGCCGGCAGGGCCGGACCCGTCAGTCTTTTCGGCCCGAGCGCCGGCGAGCGTGCCGGCAATTACCTGCGGCGCACGGACGCCGTGCTGTCACGCGCCGATGCCGCCTACGAAGGCGGCAACCTGGACCAGGCGCTGATTCTCTACGAGCGTGCCCACAAGGGCTACGCTACCCTCCACCGTGACCACCCCGACCTGCACGATGGCCTGCCGCGCC
>JAQULY010000017.1 GCA_028718445.1 Kiritimatiellia bacterium | reverse complement strand
AACGTCAAGATCACCCGGCTCCAGGCGCAGACAGCCGGCCCGGAAAGTTCTCGGAGAACAGCCGAAGGCCTTTAGCGTTTCATGTCCGGCCCGGATAAGCCGCTCTCTATCTTCTGGAGAGTCGATATACTGTTCGCGGTGCTCATCATCAAAGTGCACATGCAGACCTACTTCGTGATTCTGAGGAAGCAAAGGATGGACCTGGGAGAAGAAATGTTCCGCTACCGCTCTCTCATCCTGAGCCGACACCTTGATCATCCAGGTGAATGGAATCGCCAGATTCCGGCTAAGTCTCGCCAAGTTCCCGCTATTTAACCTGGCCTCCACATTGTCCCAGGAAACAGGAAATTCCGTATCGATTGTGACGGCGGCATAAATATTTCCAGGCATCACAGCAACTCCCCGGCCTGGCTGGAGACCTTGCGGAATGCCGTAAGATACTCATCCAGGAGTTCCCTATCATGGAATGGAAAGCCGCACCCGCCGAACCTGAACTGCGTTCGGATCACCCTTTCGGCCTCGGGGAAAAGTGCGGGTGAATAATCAATCTCACCCTCGCTATGATTGCATCCCAGGGGACAGCCCCGCCCAAATATCTCGCCTTTCCCGCCAAAGACATGGGCGCGATAGGCGGGCTCGTCGAAACAGAGAGCATCCACGCCTTCCGCCTGCAGCGCTCCCACATATTTCTCCAGAGTCAGTCCGCCGAGTTCTTTCTGTTTGTAGATGATCGGATGGCAATAATAGGCATGTTCGATTTCTGGCGCGACGTAGGTTGGAGTCAGACCGGGTATCGTACTCAGTTTCTCAGCCAGGTAACGGGCGGACTCCCGCCGCAGCGCCAACCATTCATCAACATGGGCTAATGATTTCAGGGCCAGGACTGCCGCCAAAGGATGCAAGCGATGATTCCAGCCAAGTCCCCCGCTGGAGATATATTTTCGCAAGGACGGATCCGTCAGGCATTGCTCCAGGCGTATGGGATGCTGGCCGCACAACATGGCGCGCTCGTATAGCAGCCGTGTATTGGTTGTCAACACGCCACCCTCGCCACCCGGCACATTCTTATATGATTGTATGCTGAAGCAGGCGATGTCCCCAAAAGTGCCGCAGGCTTTTCCCTTGTAGGTTGCGCCCTGGGCATGGGCGCAATCCTCGACAAGCCTTAACGAATACTTCCTGGCCAGGGGCAGTATCGCATCCATATCCGCGGGATGGCCATTACAGTGCACTATCAGAATGGCTTTGGTGCGGGCAGTAATCCTTTTCTCGATCAAGGCTGGATCGATATTGTGTGTCCGGTAGTCAACATCCACAAAGACCGGGCGGCCGTGAAAATGAACGATGGGCATGATGGCATACCCGGGAACCAGTGGCGAGGTGATGACCTCGTCACCGGGTTCAATGCCGACGGCAAACATCGCGGCATCCAGGGCTGCGGTTCCGGAAGCAGTAGCTAGGGCAAATTGAGCGCCCAATTGTTCCCGGTAGGCATTTTCCAGTTCCTCGATGCTGCCGCTACGGTTGGCCACCGACCACCGGGTATTGCGGAGCGCGCCAACAACCGCGTCAACCATTTCATCGGTCAGCACCGGCCAGGGCGGTTTTGCCCTTGTGATTGCCTTTTCACCGCCAAGAATCGCCAGTTGTGAAGTCATAAAAGCTGTTCTCTAGGACGGACTCAGTATACCGACAAAGATGCAGAATGCGAGCTTCACCGTATGGATGATGTTGGCGTCTGTATGGACACAGTTGATCTGACACCATGCATCGCGTTGAGATCTTCGAACGACGAGGTTCAGTCAGTGTTGCTGGCGCCCCCCGCGCGTCATGCGCAACGGAACTCGTCCAAGAGCATTCACGGAAAAGTAAGCGGTGCCTTGACAACTCCGTGGCTGTGTAGCATTAGTTATTACTTCGCCAACCATACGAGCCGCGCGGCATACCGTCGCGCCCAGACACTCAAAGCATGAACCATATGCGAAGCGAGGTATGATGCGCTTCACGGTGATCACCCCCAGTTTCAACAGCGGCCGTTTCCTGGAGACGACGCTGCGCAGCGTGATCGCGCAACGGGATGGGACGGGGGCTTTCGAGCTCGAACACATCGTCGTGGATGGCGGCAGCAGCGACGGTTCGTTGGAGATCATCGAGCGCTATCGCGGCGACCTGGCGCACGTGATCGTCGAGCCGGACAACGGCCCCGCCGCCGCCATCAATAAGGGACTGCGTCTGGCGGGCGGCGACATGCTGGCCTGGTTGAATGCCGACGACTGCTACCTTCCCGGAGCTCTCGCGCGCGTGGCGGAGGCGACCTTGCGCCATCCCGACCGGGCACTCTATTTCGGTCGTTGCCGCATCGTAAACGAAGCCGGCGCGGAGATCCGTCACGGCATCACGCGCTTCAAGGCGGCCTTCTATGGCTGCTCGTGCCGACCTCTGATCCAGACGATCAACTACGTTTCGCAGCCGGCGATGTTTTTTACGCGCCGGGCCTGGTTGACGGCGGGCGGCTTGCGCGAGGATCTGACCGCCGCCTTCGACTACGAGTATATACTGCGGCTGTGGCGCCATGGTGGCGCCGCCGCGATCGAGGCGCCGCCCTTGGCGGACTTCCGCTGGCACAGCGGATCCATCAGCGGGCGCGCCTTCGAGCGCCAGTTTCGCGAAGAATGGGAGGCCGCCGCCGCGGATGCGGGCCGCTGGGCGCCGCAAACACTGCTTCACGCGCTTGTCCGCCATGCCATCGTGGCCGTGTACCGGCGTATGGCGAACACCGGTTCAACCCGCAGCCTTGTCTGAGCGCTGGGCACACAACAGTTCGTGGCAGCGCAGGAGCGCGCGGGGCAGGTGGAAGAAGCCCTTCCAGCCGTTGGCCTTGGCGGACCACACCGGTTTGCCGTCGCGGTCGAGGTACCCGTACCACTCGCCGTATTCGGGATCGGGGAAGGCGCTGAAGGCATAGTCGCGCACCTTCCGATACCATGTCCACAGTTCTTCGCGCCCGGTCATGGACCAGCCCAGCAGCAGCGCGTAGAGCGCCTCGCAGTGCGGCCACCAGAGTTTCAGGTTCGCTCCCAGTTCATGCGTGGGCGTGCCGTCAATGTTCGTCAGGTACTTGATGCCGCCGTACTCCCGATCCCAGCCCTGCTCTATCGCGGCCAGCGCAATGTCCGCGGCCGTCCGTGCCAGCGCCCTATCGTCTCGCTTGCGCGCGATCTCCATCAGCATCCAGGCGCTCTCGATGGCATGTCCGGGGTGGAACATCCTTCCTTCAGGAAGGTCCAGCAGGGGGGACCCGTCCATGGCGACGTTTTCGAGCAGCGCGCGTCGTTCCGGCTTCCAGTGCCGGTCCACAATCGAATCGGCCGAGAGCGTGAGGTCGGCCTCGAACCGCGGCGACGGCCGCACCTCGTTGAACACCCAGGCCACGGTGATGCGGCACATGTCGTGCGCGTGCAGGTGAAACTCGGACGCAATCGGGTAGCCTAGCATCGGCGTGTCCGACGGCTGTCCGAACCGCGGGATCAGGAAGTCGTACATGGCCATGGCTCTGCGCCAGAGCGCGTCATCGCCGGCGGCCCGGCTCAGTTCGGCCAGGGCAATCGCCGTGAAAACTTCCGTGTAGATGCTCAGCACCTTGGACATGGGCCGCCCGTCGCGCGTCAGCCGGAAGTACATCTTGCCGTCCGGCTGGAATCCATGGCGCAGGAGGAAGTCGGCGCCGAGGCGCGCGGCGTCCAGCCAGGCGGAGTCCTGACGGTACCGATTGAAAAGATGGCTGAACATCCAGACTTCGCGTCCGACCATCCACAGGTGTTTGTCCGTGGCCCAGACGTGGCCGTCACGTTCCAGGCAGGTAAAGTAGCCGCCGGACTCCCTGTCCGGGGAATGCTTCAGCCACCAGGGCGTGACGTTATCGAACAACGCGGTCCGGTATCGTTCGCGTTCCGCATTCATGATTTCGCGTGTTTTCATACGATCTTCCTGCCGTCCCTTTCAGCTGACGAGCACGGCGACGAGAGCGGCAGACGATTGAGAATCACACTGCTCGTTGGCCGCTATCGTCGCCGCTCTCGCCAACCTATTCCCCGTTTTCGAGCGCGGCGAGCGCCTTACCTGATCAGGACCATTGTACCCTTGGGACGCGCGCATAGGAACTCCTCGGGGGCGAGTATTTCGCTGGAGATGCGCATCTCGTCCAGGAAGCCCGTCAGCGGATACGAGTAGTTGCTGCGCGCTCCCAGGTACAGGTAGTCGTTGATCGGATGGACTGCGCTGCCGTCAGACGTGCCACGGAACAATTGCCCCCCTTGATCCACACCGTCTATGTAGAGGTGGATGGCCATCAAGTTGGTCGGCGATCCGGCGGTGTCTATCGTCATCGCGTAATGATGCCAGGCGCCGTTGGCCGTGCCGCCAGGTACGGCGTGTCGGGCGGCCAGGGTTGCCTGGTTGGGGCTCAGCCTCTGCAGCACCTCGATGTAGTTGACGTCGTCGTTGTTTAGATACGAGGCGAGGGAACCGGCCGTTCCGCCCGACGGGGACTGTTCCCAGAAGACCGCGGTGGAGGTCGTTTGCGGTTTCAGGAACCACTCGACGGTCAGATTGGTATAGCCGGCAAGGCAGAGAGGGACCAATGTGGCCGTCCGTTTCGATGCCGAGGGCGAGCCGGTGAAGTACGCGCTGCCTGCGCTGGCGCCGTTTACGAATACCGGGACGTCATTGGAGACGATCGCCCATGAGTTGGTAAGCCTGTTCCCGCACCCCGACGAGTCCGCCGTGGGATCGCCCGGCTCAAAACGCCAGTACGCCAAGGTGCGGGAACGTGGAAATGTGTCCGGCGAAAGGATGCCGTTCGAAATGCGCACCTCGTCCAGACAGCCGGTGAAGCGGTAGGAACTTCCGCCGCGCGCGCCGAGATACAGAACCTGGCTGAGTAGAGATGCCGGGTCGCCACCAGAGCTATTGAGGTAAAATCGTTGGCCGCCCTGATAGATGCCGTCTATATACAACTTCATGGCCGTGGCATTCGTGTATGTCTGAGTGGCGTCAATGGTGACGGCGTAGTGATGCCAACCGCCACAGGCGGTCCCGCCAGGCGGATCGCTCTCCGCGATAAGCGTCGTGCCAGGAGCATTGAGCGTCTGCAGCGACTGAATGCCCTTGCCGTCGTTGTTCAGGTAAATCGCCACACCGCCGCGATAGGTGTTGAGGTTGGGCGAGTGTTCCAGGGGAATCGCCAGGGCGGATACCGCTGGTTTCATGAACAATTGGATGGTGAGGTTCGTGTAGTCGCTGAGATCAAGTGTGCTCACGGTCTGCATGGCGGCTGAGCCATTGAAGTAGGCGCTGCCCGTGCCGCCGTTGGGGTCGTTTGCCGGCACATCGTTGGTGGACGTTGTGCCCGTGTTGCTCAGGATGTTGCCGCAACCCGACGAGTCCTCCGTGAGCGCACCCGGCTCGAACCGCCACCAGGCGATGGTTTCTGGTCGCGGAAAAGAATCCGGCGACAGAATTTCATCCGAAATCCGCATCTCGTCCAGATAGCCGGTGAAGTAGTAAGCACCAGAACTGCGGGCGCCGAGATACAGGTAGTCGTTGATCAGTGAGACCGGATTGCCGTCGGACGAGCCGCGGAAGAAGTGACCGCCACGGAGGACACCATCTATATAGAGCTTGATGGCCGCCAGATTTGTCGGAGACCCGGCGGTGTCGATGGTCATGGCGTAGTGGTGCCATCTCCCATCGCTCGTTCCGGCGGGCACGGCACTGGTCACCGCCAACGTGGCGGAAAATGGTGTAAGCCGCTGAAGCACCTCGACGCGGTTGGCGACGTCGTTGTTCAGGTACGAGGCGAGCGCGCCGGCGGTTGCCCCGTTCGGCGATTGTTCCCAGTAGACGGCCGTGCCGGATGTTTGGGGCTTCATGAACCACTGTATGGTCAGGTTCGTGTGTCCGCTCAGATCCAGTGTGGACAGCGTCCGCATGACGGCCGCGCCATTGAAGTAGACGCTACCCGTGCTCCCGTTTGGGTCGTACACCGGCACATCGTTGGTGGACAATGCCGCCGTGTTCGTCAGGCTGTAACCATTACCCGACGAGTCTTCCGTGAGCGCACCCGGCTCGAACCGCCACCAGGCGATCGTTTCGCCGCGCGCGACGGGGGACGTCATCATCCGTACCATTACCGCGATCAGTGCGATCGCCTGCATTCCCTGTCTCATGCTGTTGCTCATTGTCGTTCCGTCCTTTCACCTGTGAAGCACTGCTTTCTCGTTTGCCGTCGCCGCTAGCAGGGAGGCATTCCGCAAAATATCCCCGTCGGCTCGGTTCGGGTTCCAGACCGTCTCGGCAAACAGCGCCACGCTGGGCTGGATCTCCATTTCGATCAAGCCATCCTCGATCAAGGCCGTCACGGTCATGGGGCCCTGATGCGAAGCCAGCAATTCGCGGTAATACCGGGCCGCGGCGCCGTAGTGTTCCATCCAGAGGGCATTGGTGCGCAGCCAGTGCCGGTGCATGCCGGCCGCGCGCGCCCGGATGGTGGCGGCGTCCCGCTCTCCCATGATGAAGGGACCGTGGTGCTCGAATTCGCTGGACCAGTCCAGGCAGATCCAGCCCTTGGGCACGATGGCAAACTCGTCCCGGCCGCCTCTGACGGCGGCCAGTTTGCGAGAGTAGTCGATGGTCGCTTCGGGAGAAGCGACCCACGCCTCCGGATGCTTGCATGCGTAGCAGGAGGGCACGTGTGGCGAGAGACTGTAGCGGAATGGTATGTCGCCGGCATCCTCCCAGACGATCGTCACGCGCGGGTCCAGCGCGCTGAGTTCAGCAAAGCGGTCCCCGATGGAGGTGGCGTGCAGGCCGAACTGGATGGTAAGTCCGGGATAGCTGGCGAGGAGTTCGCCGGCCGTTTCGTTGATCAGCGCCGTGGCTGCCGTGGCCACGCTGACGCCGCCCTTGTCTTTGTCGGAATGCTCGGTGACGGTCTGGCAACAGATGCCGTCCATGCCAAGACCGGCATAGTCACGGGCAAATACCTGTAGGACCGTCCGGCGAATGGCCGCGCGGTCCGCCGGATTCGTGATGTCGCGGTCGTCATGTCCCCAACCCCATTCGAACCCCAGTATGACCTTGATGCCGCGGTTGTGCGCATGGGCGATGATGTCCCGGCAATTGAGCGATGGAACGTCGTTCCAGATGGTCAGCGTATTCAGGCGCAGTCTGGCCATGCCGTCAACGAATGCCCGATAATCGCAGACTACGTAGCCCCACGTCCAGATGCCACGGTTCGCGACGGCGGGGCGTTCGCAGCGCGAGAAGGGGGGGAGTTCGTCGAGACTCTGACGGGCCGATGATGGCCTGAGAGGCGCAGCCAGTTCGGGCAGCAGCGTCAGACCGAAACGTTCCACGCCGTACAGGACACCCCTCGCATCGTTCCCGGCAATCGCCACCAGGCGATTGTTGGCGCCCCAGGGAGACTGGGTGCAGATCGCGCTATAGCCTTCCGCGCCCTCGGGCGCACGCAGGATGCCTCCGTCAATGAGCTGGGCGATGAGCGGATTGCTTTCCCGTGTGCCGAGAACGAGGAGGTGCTCCGCGCTATCCATTCCGGCTTGGCTCTGGGCCGCGGCGCCCGCCACGCCCGGAACATATGGGAGATAGGCTTGAATGTAGCGTTGCGCCTCGTTGACGGCGAACTGCTCGACGCCCGAGTAATCGCCGAAGAGTATCTCCCAGCGCTTGCCGGGATATCGCCTGGGATATGCGTGCGCGGACATTGTTTCCCTCGAACACCAATACAGTCTAAAAGATGACTTCTGTTCGCGACATGGGCGAAATAGTTCCTACTATGGGACAAAAGTGACATTGCATGCGCATTCAGCTTGCTAAATGCGGGCAGTCCGGATAAAGAAGGCGGCATGCGTAGGGGCAAAAGTAACATTGAGGAGACACTGGCAGCCGACACACGCGTTCCGGACGGCAGCGGCGGCTTCCGGGTCAGTTATGCCGCCAGGAGAGGTGCGGGGTTGCCGTTCTTCATCTACAGCACTGGGCGTCTGGCCACGATCGAGACGCACGATCACGATTTTTGGGAGGTTGTCTATGTCTACGAGGGCCGCGGAACCTGCACGGTGGGCAAACAGGCCATTGCGTTTCACTCACGGCAACTGATCCTGACGCCGCCATTCGTGCCGCACAGGTTCGAGGCCTGCGCCGGCAGTTTGCACCGGCAGGTCAGCCTGGCCGTCTATCCGCCGGTGCTGAGGCAGATTCCGTTTCTGCAGTCATCGGTGGACGATCTGCTGGCGTGGGTGGCGGAAGGAAGCCGCTACGCCGTGGCCGTGCCCGAAGGCGTCGCAGAGGAGTTTGAGCGCCGGATAGAGGCGATTCAGCGGGAGTTTCTGCTGAAGCCGCGCGGCTACGAGGCGAGCATCGCGTTGGACCTGGGACAACTCATGGTGCATGCCGCGCGCCTGTACCGGGGTGACACGGACGCCTTCCCACAGGTCGGCGACTGCCCGCTGGTGGTGCGGCAGGCGCTGGCCGCCATTCATACCTCTTACGCGACGATACGCGGCTTGCGCGGGATCGTGCCGGGCATCCGGATTGACCAGCGCTACTTCATCCGTCTCTTCAAGAAGCACGTCGGCCACACGCCGGTCAATTACCTCAACCGCATCCGCATTGAGCGCAGCGGCGAACTACTGCTGCACACGCGCCAGCCCGTGGCGCAGATCGCGTTCGACACGGGCTACAACGATTTGCGCCACTTCAACCGGCAGTTCCGGCGCATCATGGGCGCCACGCCGACGGCTTACCGGGAGCAGCGTGGTGCGGCGCGTTCCCATAGGTCCCGCGCTGTCGTTTCGGTCCTGCGCAAGAACGACCACGGCGACGACGATTGCGGCTGACGATGCACTGAGCCGATGGGGTGGTAATTTCGAGATTGTGGACTGACTTTGCGAGCCTCATACTGTGTTCCCGTGCTTCGCTTGCCGGTCACGGTTGACTGCGCAGCCGAGGCGTAAGAAGAGAGGTACAAGGAGTATATGAAGAAGGTTCTGTTCACCATGGCGGTTGCTGCCGCCGTTGCCATGCCGGTTCTGGCCGAAGAGGCCAAGCCGGCCAGCGATGAGAAAGCACCTGCCAGTTGCGCCGCGGAAGCCAAGCCTGCGGCCGAAGCTGCGGCACCTGCCGCCGAGGCCGCTGCTGAAGCCGCCAAGCCCGCTGTCGAGGCCGCTGCCGCCGAGGCCGCGCCCGCCGCCGAGGCTGCTGCTGAAGCCGCGCCCGCCGCCGAGGCCGCTGCTGAAGCCAAGCCCGCCGTCGAGGCTGCCGCCGCCGAGGTCGCGCCCGCGGCCGAAGCTGCCAAGCCCGCCGTCGAGGCCGTCAAGGCCGAGTAACGCGAAGCATGGAAAAGGTTGTCGCGGACCGGCAAGAGTCCGACGGCAACCGAGACGATGTGGCCGGGCGAACCTCTGGTTTGCCCGGCCCTTTGTTTGTGAGGACTACATGGCAACTCGAATCAGACAAACCGCGCTCGGCAGGATCGGCATAGAGGTCGGGCAGGGACACATCAGGCGCCTCTTCTTTGCGTCCGCCACGGAGTCGGCCCGGGACGGAAGCGATGACGACGGCGATGCGGCCCTGCTGAAGGAGGCGTTCCGGCAACTTGACGCCTATCTGGACCGTCGGCTGCGTGATTTCGACCTGCCGCTCGCGCCGGCAGGCACGCCCTTTCAGCAGAAGGTATGGTCCGCGCTACGGAAGATCCCTTACGGCCGGACCGCGAGCTACAAGGAGGTGGCCGTCGCGACCGGCCACCCCGGAGCGGCACGCGCTGTGGGCGGTGCAAACGGACGCAACCCGATCGCAATCCTCATCCCTTGCCACCGCGTCATCAATGCTGACGGTGCGTTGGGGGGCTACAGTTCGGGGCTTGAGTTCAAACGGCGGTTGCTGGCACTGGAGCGCGGCGGCGCGCTTACTCCTCCAGCAACCGCAGACGCACGGGCGTCTCGCTGACAACCCCGCTGGCCTGAATCTCCGCCAGGGCCGCATCCAGACAAGCCTCGCGGGCGCGATGCGTGAGGGCCACCACCGGCACAAAGCCGCCACCGGCCGGGCCACCGGGTTTCTGCAGCACGGCCGCAATACTGACGTCATTCGCGCCGAGAATACTGGTGAAGCGTCCCAGCGAACCGGCCTGATCCTTGACCATCAGGCGCAGATAGCAGGCGCTCTGCACCTCGGCCAGCGGACGCATGCGCACGGGCTCGTCCGATACAGGCTGCACGGCGCGGCGGTGGCGCGCTTGGCGTGCCCGCAGATTGCGCGCAATGTCGGCGATATCGCCGATGACGGTGCTGGCGGTCGGCTCGCGCCCGGCGCCACGCCCGTAATAAAGCGTGTCGCCCGTCATGTCGCCACGCACCATGATGGCGTTGAACACTCCTGAAACCGACGCGAGCATGTGGCCTTGCGGCACGAGCGTGGGATGCACGCGCACCTCGACTTCCTGGCCGTCGCGGACAATCACCGCCAGCAGCTTGATGCGGTAGCCCAGCTCGCGCGCGAACCTTACGTCCATGCCGTCCAGCCCGCGAATGCCCTCGACCGCCACGTCCTGGAGCGGCACCTGGAAGCCGTGCGCCAGCGACGCCAGGATGGCCGCCTTGTGCGCGGTATCGTGTCCGTCTATGTCGAGCGCCGGATTCGCCTCGGCATAGCCGGCGCGCTGCGCTTCCGCCAGCACTGAATCGAAAGGCAGGCCTTCGCCCTCCATGCGCGTCAGAATGTAGTTGCAGGTGCCGTTAAGGATGCCGTGAATACGGCGCACGGCGTTGCCCACCAGACCCTCGCGCAGCACGCGAATGATCGGGATGCCGCCGCCGACGCTGGCCCCGAAATAGATGTCCACGCCGCGCGCTTCGGCCAGACCGAAGATCTCGTCGCCATGTTCAGCCAGCAGCTTCTTGTTGGCGGTGACCACCGGCTTGCCGGCATCGAGCGCGGTCTTCACCAGTTCGCGCGCGATGCCACTGCCGCCGATCAGTTCGACCACGATGTCCACGTCCGGGTCGGCGATCACCTCGCGCGCGTTGGAGGTCATGATGGCGCGGTCCACCGTCACGCCGCGGTCGCGCTCCAAGTCCACGTCGCCAATGCGCCGCAGCACGACGTCTACGCCCAGCCGCGACGCCAGCAGCGCGCGGTTGCGCTGCAGTCCTTCCACGACACCCGCTCCAACCGTGCCGAAGCCCAGCAAACCAACGCCGATCTGTTTCATGTTACCTTGGGGCCAGCCCGAGCCACTGCTGCACTACAGGCGAAAACTTAAGAATAACGGGGGTAAAAACGATGCTCACCATGCTCATGAGTTTGAGCAGAATGTTCATCGCGGGGCCGCTGGTATCCTTGCAGGGATCGCCGACGGTATCGCCGATGACCGCGGCGCCGTGCACGGGATTCTTCGCCTGGGCGCGTTCCTTGACCGGGTTGCCCGCCGCGTCCACGTACTGTCCCGCGGCGTTGCGCAGGTACTTCCCACCGTAGTTGCCCTTCTCGACGAACTTCTTGGCGTTGTCCCAGGCGCCGCCGGCGTTGTTGAGCATGGTCGCCAGCGAGAAGCCCGCCGCCAGGCTGCCGGCCAGCATGCCCATCACACCGGGAATGCCGAAGATCAATCCGGTCGCCACGGGCGTGGCTATGGCCAGCAGCGAGGGCAGCAGCATTTCGCGCTGCGCACCGGCCGTCGAGATGGCGACGCAACGGGCGTAATCGGGACGCTCAGTCCCGGCCATGATCCCGGGGAAGGCCTTGAACTGGCGGCGCACCTCTTCGACCATGGCGCCGGCGGCGCGACCGACGGCTTTCATCGTCAGCGCGCAGAACAGGAAAGCCATCATGGCGCCGATGAACATCCCGCACAGCAGCATCGGGTTGAGAATCTGCGCGTCGAAAATGCGGACGAAGTCGAGCACACCGTAGCCGCGCGCTTCGGCGGCGGTGACGGCCTTGCCGCCGATCAGGAAGGTGCCGGTTTCGCCGGCCAGACGGCCCGCCCACATCTTGACCTCCTCGATGTTGGCCGCCAGCAGCGCCATGGCGGTCAGGGCCGCGGAGCCGATGGCGAACCCCTTGCCGGTGGCAGCGGTGGTGTTGCCCAGCGCGTCCAGGGCGTCGGTGCGTTCGCGCACCTCCGGCGGCAGGCCGGACATCTCGGCGTTGCCGCCGGCATTGTCGGCGATCGGGCCGTAGGCGTCGGTGGCCAGGGTGATGCCCAGCGTCGAGAGCATGCCCACGGCGGCGAAGCCGACGCCATAGAGTCCCATGGCAAAATTACTGAAGCCGCCGGACAGGCCGAACGAAGCCAGGATGCCGGCGGCGATCACGAGCACCGGGAAGGCCGACGACAACATGCCGGTCGCCAGTCCGTCTATGATGACGGTCGCCGCGCCCATGCGCGCCTGACCGGCAATGCCTTGTGTAGGCTTGAAGGAATCGGAAGTGTAGTACTCTGTGGACTGACCGATCAGGATGCCGGCCGCCAGTCCGGCGATCACCGCGCCGAAGATGCCCCACGTGACCCAGCCCGACGCCGCCAGCGCCGCCAGCGCGAGCACGATCAGCACCGAGCTGCCGAGTGTGCCGGTCAGCAGCGCCCGCAGCAGCCCCTTCTGATCGGCGCCTTCGCGGCAGCGCACCATGAAGAAGCCCGCGATCGACAGCAGCGTTCCCAGTCCAGCCACCAGCATGGGCGCAATCACCAGTTTGAGCGTCTGAGCGGGGTCGTTAGCGCCCATGCTGCCGACAGCCGCGCCGAGCGCGGCCGTCGCCAGAATGGCGCCGCAGTACGATTCGTACAGATCCGCGCCCATGCCGGCAACGTCGCCCACGTTGTCGCCCACATTGTCGGCGATCGTGGCGGGGTTGCGCGGATCGTCCTCCGGGATGCCCGACTCGACCTTGCCCACCAGGTCGGCGCCGACGTCAGCCGCCTTGGTGTAGATGCCGCCGCCGACGCGCGCGAAGAGCGCCTGTGTGGAGGCGCCCATGCCGAAGGTCAGCATGGTGGTGGTGATCTCGGTCAGCTTCTGCGCTTCGGTGCAGCCGGCGCGCACGAACTCCAGTCCCAGGAAGTGCAGTCCCGCCTGCATATGGCCGGGTGTGAAGACCCACTCGTTCAAGATCAGGAACCAGAGGCAGATGTCGAGCAGCCCGAAGCCCACCACCACCAGGCCCATCACGGCGCCGGAGCGGAAAGCCACTTGCAGGCCGCGGTTCAGGCCTTCGCTGGCGCCCTGGGCGGTGCGGCTCGACGCCTGTGTGGCCGTCTTCATGCCCAGATAACCGCAGAGGCCAGAGAAGAAACCGCCGGTCAGGAAGGCCACCGGCACGAAGGGATTCTGAATGCCCATCGCCGCCAGAATGCCCAGCACCACGACCAACACCAGAAAGACGATGGATACGACGCGGTACTGCCGGAACAGGTAGGCCATGGCGCCTTCCCGCACGAAGCCGGCAATTTCCTGCATTCGCGCCGAGCCCGCATTGGCCTCGATCATGGCGTGATGGAAATATAGCGCTGTCAGCAGCGCGGCGATCGAACCAATGGGCGCCACCCACCAGATGGCGGGAATGCTGGACGCAACGGCCAGAGGCATAACATCGAACAGAACTTGCATGCGCAGTGAACCCCCGTTGTCCCGCCGCTGCCGCTCTGAAATCCAGGCGGCACGGAAGAAACTTGCCGCGTACTTTAGCACTTGGCTCGCGCGGCGCTCAATAGAAAACGCGTTATCTCCGATTCAGTTCTTCCATCTGGACCAACCGGTTCTCGTCGCCGGAACGGTTGGCGGCCAAACCGATCAGGATGGACTGGAAGGCCTCCCTCGGGCGGCACTTTGGCTCCACTTCTCCCCGGGCGAACGCCAGGAAATTGGCCATCACCAGATCGTCGGCGCCGCCATGACTCGTGCTGTTGGCGCCTTTTGGCCTGATGGTGACGATCTGGTTCTCGTCCTTCTTGGTCAATACCACTTCGCCAGTCGACAGCGTGCCGTCAAGCGTGCCTCTGGTGCCGGAGACGCGGATCCGCCGTTCTGAGAAACCGGCCACGACATTGCAGGTGTAGGTGGCAAACAGATCGCCTTCATAGCGAATGGAGGCGATCCCATGATCGAACGTGTCCGATCCAGAGTTATACAGACAGAGATCCGACGGCTCCCCGCCGGCCTGCTCCCGCAATTTGATGAAGTCGTCGTAGATGCTCGGCCGGGCGCGGTCCGGACAGGTGGGCGCCAATTTGCACGCGCTGCATCGCTTGCCGGCTTCCGGCTTCGGCACATAGTGGGTCTTCGCGGCGTACGCCTGCACCGCCTGGGGTTTCACCGCCGCGACCCAGTTCAGAATGTCGAAATCGTGGCTTGCCTTGGTGATCCAGAGACCGCCGCTTTCCTTCCGGAACCGGTTCCAGCGACGGAAATAGGTCCGGCCGCCGTCGTAATACTCGTCCGCCGCGATCGTGAGGAGTCGCCCAACCGCGCCGCTTTCGATCTGCTCTTTGATGATCGTATAGGTCGGCGCGTACCGCAGGTTGAACCCGACAAACGTCTTGCCGCCGGCCGCCTCGTCGGCTTGAATGATCGCCCGGCATTTTTCCGCGGTCACCTCCAACGGTTTCTCGCAGAACACCGTCTTGCCGGCCTGCAACATGGGAATGACGACCTCGGCATGGTGTGCGTCCGACGTCATGACCATGACGGAATCGAAATCGGTCTTGGCCAGCAGCTCTTCATGCCCTCGACAGTGCGGGATTCCGCCCAAAGCATGATGACGATCCGCCCACTCGCAACGGGCCAGGATGGGATCGCACAACGCGACGACCTGGACATCCTTGAATTTCTTGATGCTCTCCAACGCCCAAAAGACGGCGCGGTTGGACATTCCCACAATCGCTACTTTCGTTCCAGACATGATTCCCCTCTGTCAACACGGCATCATCTTCTTTTCAGACGCCGGTTCCGTGTCGCCGCCAAAGCGGCCTAATCCTTCTCCAGCCCGGATCGTATCGGAAAAAGGTTCATGATGTCGAATGCGGCGCATTCAGTCAACGATCCGCCAGCAGCAGGAAGGGATCGAAAGCTGTGAGTTGCGCACGGAGGTTCCAGCGCGCCTTTCCGCCTGGTACGACGGTGCGGGTAATGTGCTTGCTTAAGGACTTCTTTCGCCCGCTTGGGCTGATCGTGTAGACTCTTGCTGGCGAGAGATCGCCAGGCATCTGCAGCGTCAGAGATTTCGTCGGATCGAGAGACGTGTTGATCAGGCAGGCGGTGAGGCGTTTGCCGTCGTCCCAGGTCTGCACCGCCACTTGGGAAGGCTCCTCTACCCACACCGGGAGCGCACAGGGATTCATCCAGTCGACGATCGCCTTCAGCAGGTGACGGCGGTGATAGCAGACCATGTGAAGCGAACCCCCGAAACTGTCCATGACCGCAGGCAGAACATAGGGCAGGAGCGCGACTCTCCCACCGACTGAGTTCTGATGAAGCACGGTACCGGGGGCCATTGGACGACAATCCGCGTCCGTGATCCTGGAGAGAACACGGGCAGAGGGACCGGGATCGAGCCGGAACACCCCGTCGGTAGACGCGAACAGCAGCGGAATGTACGTGTTCGCGTAGGGCCCACACAGATTCTCCGCCTGCAGGTGCTCGGACGCAAAGCCGGTCAGCGGGTCGCCAATCCGGCAACCCAGCCAGTCTCCGAATCCCAAGTCCTGCAAAGCCCGTGCGGCATGGACGTCCAGGATTACTCCGCCCCGGAGAATCGCCTCGATTCGAGACCGGTCGAGACAGCGCACGGACTCGCCCGCCAGGAGGCGCACCGGGCTTTCGTCATAGGTGACCGCGAATCCCAAGTGTCCGAAGATGTCGTGGCAGGTGAACGACGGCCAGTAGAGATCCGTCACGCACTTGATCGGGCGCTGGGCTTTCCGGGCGGAGTCGAAGTGCCAGATGAACTGGATGCCTTTCTGGGTACCTTGGACAGGCGCCGCTCGCCGGACCGCCTCGAAGTAGTTCCGTTCGTCGCGAAGCATCGGCCCGATCGCTGGCTCCAGGAACGGCGAATCCCCCGCATAGCCGTTGGCGCAGATGGTCGGGTTGTTCATGCGGTTGAGCAGGCCCTGCATGATATGCAGCCGAACGACCCGCATGCTCTTCGAGAAACGGGTGCCGGTAGCATAGTCAACTTCCGGCGTATAGCAGGGCGCACCACCGAACACATGCGCGGCGTGCTGCATGTAGAATAGCCCCGGCACGAGATCATTGCGATTATTGTCGAAGTAGGGTCCGATCGAGGGGCGAACCAAGGGCGCTCGCACGGGTTTGAAGGCCTGCAACACGTTGTGGTAGTTGTGCCCTATCGTCGGCAGGCAGTGAACGCAGGGATTCATCATGCCCACCTCGATACGCGGATCGACGGCATGCACGGTCGCGCCGATGAGTTCCGCCAATTGCACCAGGCGTTCCCCGAGGAAGTCGATCCAGGCCGCCCGAACCTCCGGATCGTGGCGGAGCAATGCGTTCAGTTGATCACGGGTCCAGGACCGGCCCGCCCGTTCGCCAAACTTTTTCAAGTGCAGGTCGCAAGCGCACCCCCAAGTGCCCTTGATCCCCTGAAGCATGTAGCGATGATCGTCGTCTACGTAGATGTAGTCAGGCCCGACCTCCGCCAGAACGGTGTAGTACCGCTTCAGATAACGTACCAGCTTGGGATCCAGAAGACATGGCAGATTGTAGTCGCAGCTCCCGTCGGCATAAGTGGCCCAGTGATCGAAGTCCAAATGCCCGCGGTGGTCCCAGCGATTGGCCGACTGGTTGTAGCAACTGTTGATGCCGATTCGGATACCTTCCGCAGCCAGTCGCTTCCCCGCCCGCTTCAGGTTGGCCGCTTCCCGGCGCAATTCATCCTCCGGCAATTGATTCCACGTAATGAAGTGGTTGTCTGGAAAGAGCATCACGTGCCGGGTTCCGGTCTCCCGGCAGAAGTGCGCGATTTCCTCCAGGCGTTCCTCGAACCGCCAGTGCGGCACGTACGTGCGCAGGATGTAGTTGACGCGATTGGCCGGAAATAGTGGTTTCATTTTCATTGATCCGCAATTGACTCGACCTCCTCTGCATCCTCGACGATTCCCGCTCCACCAGGAACGGTTTGATCAGAACGTGTTGTGGCGGCATCCCCGGGTCGGCGATCCGTGCCAGCAATCGTTCGACGACCGCCGCCGCAAAACTACGCAGACGGCCGTCTACCGCCGTTACCGGAATCTCGACTAGCGTACTCGCCAGCGAGTCGCCCAGCGAAACCAGCGCCATCTCCCGCGGAACCCGCACGCGCTGCCGGTGCAACATGCCCTCTAACTGCACAGTCATTTCGGCGTTGTAGCAGACGATTCCGGTTGGCGGGGGATTCAGGCGACGAAGCTGTCGCCACAGGGGCAGCAGATCTGGCGCGGTCGTGTGTGTCAAGACCAACGATTCGTCGAACGGCAAGCCGCTTTGCTCCAAGGCGCGCCGGTATCCCTGAACACGCTGTTCCTCTGCCGTCGCTGTCGCACCGCGTTCGTGGACAATCAAGGCCACACGAACGTGTCCTTGGGCGAGCAGATGGGCGGTTCCCAGGAAGCCTTCTTCCACGCGGTCATGGTCCACCGTGTCTACCTCGAACCCGTCCATCGGGTCCATCACCACGACCACCGGCATTCCTCGTTGCTACAGGGCCGTAAGCGCGCCGCGGTATTCAGGATAGACGCCGTATAGAACCACGCCGTCACAGCGGCCCTTCGTGAACGTCCGGTACAGACTGGGCACCTTAGCGATCTCACGATACAGTTCCAGATCGAGCCGGTAGTGCTGGGCGGCCAAAGCCGCCAGCAGCGCCTCAACAAAATCGTGGACGTAGGCGTAACGGAGCGAGGCAGGCGTGGCGAACACAATCTCATACGTCCGGCCTTCGCGTAACCGGCGGGCCATTTGATTCCCCACATAGCCAAGTTCCGATGCGGCCGCGCGAATGCGCAACGCGGTTTTCGGGGCCACCAAGTGTCTGCATCGGGGACGATTCAGCACATTCGATACCGTCTGGTGCGAGACACCCGCCCGCTCAGCCACGTCATGTAGAGATGGTTCCGACCTCATTGTTGGCCGATATTAACGTTAATATTTGGCTCTAGTCAATGACTAAATCGCGCTCGCGTGCGGCTCAAATTTGCAGACGCGCATACGTGCGGCGACACCCCTCATTTCCTCGTTCCCATCGTTTGCGTCTCCCGGGACCAGCGGTTCCGTCCCGCGGTTCCGTCTGGCGTTCCTGGCCTTCGACTGCGACAATGCCGCCGCTTGGAGCAACTTCTCCGGCGTGGTGGATATGGACATGGGCAGAACATCGGGGCAGGAAATTCGGATTGAGCGTCTGCGTTGTGAGGCTTTGCATAGTCCGCTGGGAATTGACGCGTCGAAGCCCAGACTCAGTTGGGAGTTGCGATGCGCTGAGCGCGGCCAGAAACAGACGGCCTACCAGGTGCTGGTGGCCAGCGCGGCGGAAATGCTGGCCGCGGGCCGGGGCGATCTGTGGGACAGCGGGAAGGTCGAGTCGGGAGAGTCGGTCCATGTGGCCTATGCCGGAACCGGGCTGAAGTCGCGCCAGCAGTGCTGGTGGAAGGTCCGCGTCTGGGATCGCGATAGCCGGGTCTCGGACTGGAGTGAGCCTGCCTATTGGGAAATGGGATTGCTCGAGCCTGAGGACTGGAGGTCGGCATGGATCGGCCTCGATCCGCAGCACTCTCCGGCCGGCTTCCCATGGCTGCGCAAGACGTTTGTCATCGCCAAGCCCTCCGAGGCCCGGGTCTACATCGCCTCGCTCGGTTACCACGAACTCTACCTCAACGGCGAGAAGGTCGGCGAGGATGTGCTGTCGCCGGCGGTGACGCAGTTCTCGCACCGCGCACTCTATCTTACGCACGATGTCACCCGCCTGCTTCGGCCAGGAACCAACTGCATCGCCATCTGGCTGGGTTACGGCTGGTATCATTGGGGACGCATGGGCTTCTCGGAGATTCAGCGCCCGGGCGGCCCCGTGGTCCGCGCCCAGCTCGAGATCCGCGGCAACCGGGGCGAGGCGGTCACAATCGGCACGGACCGCACCTGGAAAGCCTATCCGAGCCCGATCGAGAGGGCGGAGGTTCCTCCCTATTCCTGGGCGTTGACATACGATGCCCGTGGCGAGAACCCCGACTGGAACCGCGCGGAATGCGACGACCGCGACTGGTTCCCCGCGCAGGAATGTGCGATCGCCGTGCCTCGCCTCCGCGCTCAGATGGTGCAAGTCAACAAGCTGGCGCGTGACTTCAAGGCCGTGAGCGTGGAAGCTCTGGATGGCGCGACGTGGCGGGTGGATTTTGGGAGCAACCTGACCGGCTGGCTCCAGGTGCGCCTGCCGGCCCTCAACGCCGGGCAGAAGCTTCGCTTCGACTACTACGACCGGCTGCTGGACGAACACGGACGGCCAAGCGGCGTGTCGGGCTTCGATGAGTATGTGGCATCCGGCAAGGGCAGCGAGACCTTCCGCAACCGGTTTAACTACCAGGGATTCCGGTATGTCCGGATCACGGGGTTGCCGTGTGCTCCGGCGCGGGAAGATTTTTCCGCCTTCCTGATTCACCCGGATTACGAAGCCGTTGGCTATTTCGCATGCTCTAATGCGCGCCTCACCTCCATCCACGACATGGTGCAGTACACCTTCCGGTGCCTGACGTTGGGCGGCTACATGGTGGATTGTCCGCACTACGAGCGGCTGGGCTATGGCGGCGACGGGCATGCCAGCCTGGAGTCCGCCCTGACGATGTATGACCTCGGACCCCTGTACCGCTCCTGGCTGGCAGCCTGGCGCGACTGCCAGGAACCGAACGGCGATCTGCCGCATACCGCCCCCTCCTGCCGAGCCGGCGGCGGACCTTACTGGGGCGCTTTCATCGTTGCCGCTCCCTGGCTGGCGTACCGGCAATACGGTGATCGCGCGATCCTTGAAGAGAACTACCCGGCCATGCGGAAGTGGCTCGAGTTCGTCGAGAGCCACTGCCGGCACGGCGATCTTCTTGAACCCTGGCCGAACACCGTGCGGCGAAACTGGTTTCTCGGGGACTGGGCCACGCCCGAAGGTATTGACCAGACGCATCCGCCATCAGTCAAACTGATCGTGAACTGTATCCGGATCTACTGCTATGACCTGATGGTTCGGATTGCCGCCGCGCTGGGGGTGGTCGAGGACGCGAAACGGTACCAGACCAAGGCCGGCGAACTCCGTTCTGTCGTTCATCAAGCCTTCTTCGATCCCGCGACCGGCACGTATGCGGATGGCGATCAACTCGATCTGGCCTTCCCGCTCCTGACAGGCGTCACGCCGCCCGCACTGCGACCGGAGATCGCGCGGCAGCTTGACGACGATATCCTCGTCAAGCATGACGGCCATCTGGGTGTCGGCCTGGTGGGCGTTCCTATCCTGGTCAAGACGTTGATGGCCATGGACCGCAACGACCTGATCTTCACGTTCGTCAACCAGGACACCTACCCCGGCTGGGGCTACATGCTGAAGAACGGCGCGACCACCACATGGGAGCACTGGAACGGGCTGCGCTCGCATATCCACAACTGCTACAACAGCATCGGCGCCTGGTTCTACCAAGGACTGGCAGGCATTCAACCGGACCCGGACGCGCCGGGCTTTGCGCATTTCGTCGTCCGGCCTACCCTGGTAGGTGACGTCACCTGGGCGAAAGCTTCGCAGCGTTCACCCCGCGGCACGATCATCAGCGACTGGGTGATCCGAGAAGGCCGGCTCAAGCTGACCGTCGGCGTGCCGGTCGGCGCCACGGCTACGGTGTGTCTGCCAACCGGCGACCCGGGTAGTCTGACCGAGTCCAACCGCCCGACATCCAGTGCGCCGGGAGTCATCTGCCTGCGCCACGAACCAGGTTATGCCATAATCGATGTATCGTCGGGAACCTACGTATTCGAGGTAAACATCAAGAAATGAGCAACGCCACATCCTGTCGGATGCCGTCGCCCGTCATGTGCAATCCATCCAAGGCGATCTACAACTACCGCTATTTCCTCCCCCATGCGCCCCAGTGGGGAAGCATCGAGCATTGCCGGAATCGGCTTGAAGAACTGCTGGCATTCTGTCGCGGCGCCCGCATTGACGCGGTGCAGTTCTATGTCAACACGCTGCCCGGCACGTACTACATGCCGGCGCACAATGCGAACGAACAACGGGAATGGGCGGCCTGGATGAAAGCGGAGGTGGCCCCGGCGCTGCGTCGGGCGGGCATCTCGTACCAGCTTAACCTCCAGATGCTGCTGGGGGCGACGAGTTATGGGGTGGACATGCGGGACGAGTACCAATGGGAGTTCCTCGTCAATCAGCACGGCACGGAGACCGACGGCTGTGCCTGCCCGTTGAGCCCCTCGTTCCGGCGGATCATGGGGGAGATGCTGCGGTTGTGGGCGGCCACGGAGCCGGACATCGTCTGGGTGGATGACGACTTCCGGCTGCACAACCATGGGAAAACGTCCGACGGGCTGGATTTCTACTGCTACTGCAAGCGGCACCTCGCGGAGTTTGCGCGGGTGTGCGGACGCCGCTACACGCGCCCGCAACTGGTCGCGGCGGTTCTGAAGCCCGGCGCGCCGAGCCAGGTCCGGGCACAGTGGCTCGACTTTCTGGGACGGACCATGACGGAGACCGCGGCATGGATCCGCCACGAGATCCAGGGCGTGTCGCCAGGGACACGCCTGGCGCAGATGACGTCGATGCCGGACGTGCATGCCGTGGAAGGCCGGAACTGGAAGGCGTTCATGACGGCGCTGTGCGGGAAGGCGCGTCCCCTCACTCGTCCCTGCTCCGGCTGCTATGCGGGCACGAGCGCGCCCGTGAAGTACCAGACGGTCACCTATCGTTCCATGGGCCAGAGCATCGCCACGCTCGAACAGACGCTCGGGCCGGGAAAAGCGGACTACGGGCCGGAATTGGAGAACACCCGGTTCACGACGTGGTCCAAATCCGGAGCGAACACGCGCTATGTGTTGACGCTGGCGCAACTCCTGGGCTGTCCCGAAATCACCCTGTCCTTGCATGATCTGGAGGGCACACCCATACGCGAAGAGCCGACGCTCGAACCTCTGCTGCGGAGCGAGAAGCCGCGGCTGCAAGCCTTGGCGGATCTCAAGTTGCGCGATTGGCGCGCTGAAGGCGTCGTCTTCCTGAACGATCCCGACTCCGCACGTAAAGTGTGCGTCGGCCCCAAGGCCAGGATGCAGGATCTGGGGTTGCTGCGCGACTGGGAGGATGTGCTGCTCCAGATGGGCATCCCGGCCCACTATGCGTCTCCGGCGGCAGCGGCCGCCGGACGCGACGTGGTTGCGTTGGAGCGGTATACGGCGTGGCTCCCTTCCGACCGTGAGTTGAAGAAAATGCTCGCCGGAGCAGTGTTGTTGGATGGCGGCGCGGTCGAAGTCCTGCAGCAACGGGGATTTGGCCGGTACCTGGGCGTTCGTGCCGACACGCAGCGCGACTATGGCATCGTCTCCGAGGTCTACGCCGACGGCATCCTGCCCGGCGTGTCGGCATGTCGAATGCCCCATCGCGGATGGCGATGGCATGAGATCGTGCCGGTCGGGGCTCAGGTGGCGAGCCGGCTTGTGGACTCCAAGAATCGTCACCATACCGGCAGCACCGTCTTCATAAATGAATTGGGCGGCCGGGTGGCGATCTACGCAAGCGTAGGCGACTTCGCCATGGGCACGTTCGGATGCCATGGACGCCTGCGCTGGCTGCATGGGGTGTTGCGGTGGCTGAGCCGGGAGTCGTTCGTTGTCTTGCCCCGCATTCCCCACCATGGACTGACCGTGGTTCGCTCCCAGGGCCGCCGGACGCTGCTGGCGTTCGCCAACCTCGGCACGGACGTGCTGCGAGACGTGCGCTTCCGCTTTGGGGAAGGCGTTCAACCGCGCCGCGCGATGCTGCTGGACCCGAAAGGCGCCTGGATTCCCTGCCGCCTGAACCGCGCAGCGGATGAAGTCCGTGTCTCCTGCCGCCTGAATGCGTTCGACTGGCTGGTACTTCTACTTGACAGGCACTGAGAAGGTGTGAAAGAATTCGCCGAAGACGGTCGGGGTGGAACCCGACCCTCCAGAAATCCAATAGAAACGACGTTTCGTGGATGCTGGAGGGCGCGGTTACACCCGCGCCGCCGATTCTTTCACAGCTTCTGAGCGATTACTTGTCCTTGCCCTTTTGCCGTTTCCCGACGGCTTCCGAGAGGGCCTTGATAAGCGGCTCCGCGGCCGAGTCAACCGTCTGCTTCTGACTGAGCAGCAAAATCCCATTGCGGTCGGAGCGGATCGTGCTGGTCATGAAGATGGCGCGCGTGGCCTGGTGCGTGACGGTCACGCCGTCCGGGTCGTTAAGGGCGATGCTCGGCGGCGTGAAGCGCACGATCGGCCCGAGTTCGAGCGTGGGCCACACCACGCCGTCAGGCGTGTCGGTGGCGCGCAGAAAAGCGTACTCGCGTTCGCCACGGGCCCAGTAGACCAGGCTGAACCGGCGCTCGACGCGCGGCGTGGTCGAAATGATCGCGGTGGCGCGCGACAGCTCGATGCCCGGCACCACGTCGAACATCCTGCGCTCGGTCGCGTAGCGCAGATCGTTGTGCAGCAGCACGGCGTTCGCGAAATAGCGCCCCTCGCGCAGCAACGGGTACCAGGCGCCCAGGTCTATCTCCGCGGCGTACGGCTCGTTTTTGCCGAGATCGAGATCGTCAACGATGCGTCCTTCGCGCGACTGGTTGAGATACACCTGGGGGTCTATGGAAATCTCGAAGAATATCCGGTTGTGTCGGAAAACCTCGTGATCGTCTATGACGATCGGGGAGGCGCCGCGATTGACCAGGCGCAGATCCACCCACACCGGCTCGCCCACTACGTAGGAGCCATATTTGGGCCGCATGTCGAAGGCCAGCAACTGCGCCTGCGCCGTGCCGCGCGCGCCCAACAGCATCGCCATGATGGCCGCAGCCAGGCCCGCCAGTGTTCCGCCGCGCCGACAGCGCCGCAGCGCCGCGACTTCATGTACCGATCTCGTCTTCATCTTGCGGCCCTAGGATAATCCGTTCTGGTTCAGTCTGGAAACGCCCGCTCGACAGCTTCGAGCAGAATGTGCAGCAACACCTGGTGCGCTTCCTGGATGTGCTCGGTCGCGGCGCCGGCAACGATTATTTCGACATCTCCCTGGCCGGCCAGCGATCCGCCATCGCGCCCCAGGATCAGCAGCGCGCGCATCCGGCGCGCGCGCGCCGCTTCCAGCGCGCCCGTCAGATTGGCGGCCCGGCCGCTGGTTGAATACAGCACCAGTAGATCGCCCGCTCGCCCCAGGCCCTCGATTTGCCGGCTGAAGACGGAATCGAAACCGAAGTCGTTGCCGATGCAGGTCAGGGCGGTGCCGTCAGCGGTCAGCGCCACGGCCGGCAGGCTGCGGCGGTTGGTGCGGAAGCGGCCAACCAGCTCTTCGGCCATGTGCATGGCCTCGGCGGCGCTGCCGCCGTTGCCGGCCGTCAGCACCTGGTGGCCGCTCTTCAGGGTGTCCACCAGCAGCGCGATCGCGTCGTCAATCCGCGTCACCTGTTGGCGCAACCCCTCGATGCAGGCCAGGCTGTCGGTCAAACAGGCGGCGATCCATGCGGGCGGCATCCGTTCTGCCATGTGGCAGCCAACTCCTCTCTTTCACTTTGATGGAACGGCGGTTATCCTAAGCCCCGGTGCCGTTAATGTCGAGCGCTCACACGCCAACGTTGCTGAAGCTGCTGCGCGCGGCCGTGTCCGGCGGGACCGCGGCCTGGCCGGAGACGCGTGATTGGCCGGGCGTCTACGCGGCGGCGCTCCGGCATGGCGTGGCGCCGTTCCTCTACGCGACCGTCGCGCCAGCGGAGCGGGCTGAAGCGCGGCCGCCGGAAGAGTTGCTGGCGCGCTGGCGCGCGCTCCACCTGGCGGTGCTGGCGCGTCAGATGCGCATCGAGCGCCAGGCCGCGATCGTGCTGCGCGCCTTCGCCGGCGCCGGCGTGCGCGCGCTGCCGCTGAAGGGTCTCTGGCTGGCGTCGCACGTCTATCCCTCGCCAGGCCAGCGGCCAATGTGCGACATGGACTGGCTGGTTCAGCCGGAACGTTTCGCGCCGGCCGCGCAAGCGCTGCAGGAGTTGGGCTACACGGCCGCGGAGGCGCTGACGCGGACGGACTACAACTACGACGTCACCTTCCGGCATCCTCAAGGCGACTGTCAGGTCGAGCTGCACTGGCAGATGGGTTCGCGCACGCAGGAGCTGGGCCCGCTGCCCGGGCTGGACACCCTTTGGCAACGGACCGAACGCGGTGCGCTCGGCGGCGAAGCCTGCGAGTGCATATCGCCGGAAGAGCATCTGGCACTGCTGATCTACCATCTCGTGCACCACCGTTTCAGCCTCTCGCTTCGCGCCTGGCTGGACCTGGCGCTGCTGCTGCGCCACATCGCCGCGCGCGGCCTGCATGTCGGCGCCTATCGGGAGGCCGTGGAACACTGGAACCTGCGGCGCGCCGCCCCGCTGCTGCTGCTGACCACGGCCGACCTGCTGGGCGCCGGACTGACCGACGCGCTGGCCGCCGTGTTGCCCGTCGGTGACTGGGGACGCACGCAACGCGACGCGCTGGCGGAGTTCGCGCTGTCCGACCCCGAACAGGATGGCGCCGTGCCCGCGGAGGGTACGTGGGTGGAGTTCCGCCGACGCGGACCGTTCGCCAGGATGAGGCTGTTGTGGCGGCGCATCTGGATGCCCAGGGAGTTCATGCGCCGGCAGTACCCGGAGGCTACGACGACCGCCGGCCTGCTCCGCGCCTACCTTGAGCGAAGCTGGGGCCTGGTCATCCGCAACGGCGGCATGTTGTGGCGTTTGCTGCGCGGCGAGACCACGCTCAAGCGGCGGCTCTCGCAAAGCGCGCGCCGCCTGGCGCTGGCGCGCTGGGCGCTGGGATCCGACTGATCTTCTGCAATGGAACAGCGCGATAGTGGCGCGAGTGGGGTGCATGTGAGTGCGAGCGAACTCAACCTGGGGCCGGATGCGCCAGACGGCACGTCGGACTTTTGATCGAAGGTGTTGGCGCTGTCCGTCAGCGTCCCGGCGGCGGCTCCTGAACCGGACGAAGAACCCGGGTTCCGCCGCCGGGGGCAAGCGCGGCGCGGATCGGGGTTACCGGAAAACGGCGCGTCAGCATGGGTCGGATGCAAGGAAGCGGGGGCGGCGCCAACCTCGCGGTTGCGCCGCCCCCGGTGACGCCGCAGC
>JAQULY010000016.1 GCA_028718445.1 Kiritimatiellia bacterium | reverse complement strand
GCCTCAAGCAGTGTCCCAGACACCAGCCGGATGGCGTCGGCGTTGATGCCGGCGCGGGTGGTGGCCACGTTGACCGAGGCGCAGACCCGGCCAGTGCGCGTCAGCGCCTGCGGCAGAGCGGCAATCAGCGTGCCCTCGCCCGGCGTCATGCCCTTGTGCACCAGCGCCGTGAATCCCCCCAACAGGTCCACGCCCACGTCGCACGCGGCGCGGTCAAGCGCTTCGGCCAGGCCCACGGCGGCGGGCACGTTGTGCCCTTCCAGCAGGATGCTGGCGGGTGAGATGGCGATGCGCTTGTTGATGACCGGCACGCCGTAACGGCCCGCGCACTCGTCGCAACAGGCCACCAGCCCGCGCGCGGCCGCCACCACCCGCGTGTAAACGGCGTCGGCCAGCGCCGCCGGATCGCGCCGGGCACAGCCGTTAAGATTCACCCCGAGCGTGACCGTGCGCACGTCCAGATACTCTTCCTGGAGCATGCGCAGCGTGCCGAGAATGTCCTGACGTTGCAGCATTTGTTCAGTCCCGCTTCAGCAGCGCCGCGATCGGGCCGATTTCGTTGGTGGCCCGGAAGATGTTCTCGTGCGCCAGGGTGGCGGAGAGACCGCGCCGCAGCATCTCCTCGCGGAAGGCCTGCTGCACGGCGCGCGTGTCCGTGCCGCCCGGAAGCGTCACCTCCGCGACGTACACCACGTTGGCGCCGTCCGAATCCACCTGCCATTCCTCGATGTTGACGCCGTGGCGCACAAAGAAGTCGCTGATGGCATGTATCGTTCCGGGACGGTCAGGTCCGCGCGTCAACGCCACGAAACGCTGTCCCCCCTCCAGCGCCGGCGGCGGGCAGCGTTTGAATTCGCGCACGATCACCAACGCTTCGGGACCCAGCGCACCTGTCAACGCGGCGGCGATGCCCGCCGGGCGCTCCGGCTTGTCGAGCGTGGCCGTGAATGCCAGGCTGAAGAAACCGTCCACCACCGCCTGGCGGATGCCGCCGATGTTGCCGCCGCTCGCGCTGATAATACCCGTAATGTCGCGCAGCAGGCCCACGCGATCGGGCGACAGCACAACCACGGCGATATGACGGGTCGGATTCATGCCCTACTCCGCGGACGGCGGCGCGAGCGCCATGGCCACTTCCGGACAAGTGAACGGGTTGGCGTGCTTGGTGCAGTTGACGCAACCCATGTAAATCTTGTGCATGATCTGCGTCTTGGAGATCTCGCGGAACCCGAGTTTGCCGAAGAAGGCGGGCGTAAAGGTCAGCACGATTACCTGCGAGGCCCGCAGCGATGCGATGCGTTCAATCACGGCCTGCACCAGCGTGCGGCCTAACCCACGCTTGCGCCAGGGCGCCGCCACCGCCACCGACTTGATCTCGACCGAGGCGCGCGACGGATCGCCGATTTCCGGCAGCACGCTCCACGAGGCGCAGCCGACAACTTGATCGCCGGCGGTTCCCACGTAAAAACGGTCAATATTTTGCACGATATCGCCCAACGGACGCGCAATCAACTCCTCAGGGTGCGCGCGGATCAAGTCGAAGATGGCCTGCGCGTCGCGCAGGTCGGCGGCACGTATGGCCGGCTGTGCCGTTTCATCGGTAGGCTTCATGATTGCCAGCATAGGGCATTTGCGCGTCAGTCGCAAGGGCGCTATAGTCGTGCCAGTTATGCCCAAACACGTAACATACCGCCGGCGACTTATCCGCGCCTCGCTTGCGACGTTCGCTTTCGCGGCCGGCGTTGCCGGGCTCCGGCCGACGTCCGCGGCGGCCGTTCCGCAGCCCGAGCCGCGACTGGAGGAACTGCTGACCACCGAGTCTGTCTGGCTGGACGGTGCCAGCGAGTTCATGCTGCACTATGCGCCGCTCGATTTCGGCTACATGTCGGGCCGCGCCGTCGCCCGCTCGGTCGCCCCGGAGTTGACGCTCTTCAGCATGCGCGTCTGGGAAGCGCTGGCCTATTTCGAGCATGACGCCGTGCAGCGCGTCGAACTGCTGCTCTACAGCCGCGCGGATTCCGGCGACCTCGATCAGGCCGCATTCGAAGCCCTCGTGCGTCAGGCGCACGCCGCGCTGACCAAGTGGGCCGGCCCCGGACGCCAGGGGCAGGTCGGCGACGGCCGGCAGCGGCAGACCACCCGCCACCATCTGTGGGCGGCGCCGCCATGCGCGGCGCAGTTGACCTGGGCCTTCACCGCGCCGCGCCGGGCAGGCGACATCCCTGTGCCTTTCCGCGGCGACTTCGTCAAGCTCACGCTGGTGCATTCCCGCAGCGGCGGGCTTGATGGTCTGAGGGCTCTGCAACCGGCGCCCTCCAGGCGCGGGCCCGTCACCGGATACGCACTGCGGGAACGAGTCCGACGCGACCGCGAAGGCGCCGTGGAAGTAACGGGTGTTCCGATGGTGGACCAGGGACAGAAAGGCTACTGCGCCGCCGCCGCGGCGGAACGCCTGCTGCGCTACTACGGCCGCGAAGTCGGTCAGCATGAGGTCGCGCAGTTGGCCGATACCGCGCGCGATCGCGGCACCACCACCGAGGGCATGCTGCAGGCGCTGCGTACCATCGGTCGCGACTACCAGTTGGACGTGAAGACGCTCCATGGCGTGGACTATGACGACCTGGTTCGGCTGATCGAGGACTACAACCGCCTGGCCGCGGCCAAGGGACTGCAAACCCTCATGTACGGCCGCTCCATTGACGTTGGCGCCCTCTTCAACGCCATGGATGCCAGCGCACTCAGGCAGGCCCGCGCGCGACGACCGCAGCAGCAGGCGGCTTTCCTGCGCGACGTGCGCTCCTACGTGGACGCCGGCGTGCCGCTCCTGTGGGCCTGCATCGTCGGCAAGTTCCCCGAGAACCCGCCCATCCACGCCGAAGGCAGTTTCGGCCACATCCGCCTGATCACCGGCTATCGTCAGGCCAGCGGTGATCTCATCTACACCGACTCATGGGGTCCCGGACACGAGCGCAAGGAGATGCCGCTGGCCGACGCCTGGGCCATTACCTTCGGCCTGTACGTGATGAAACCACGCGACGTCCGATAGGAGTTAGGCATGCCAGCGTCACCACCCGATTCCATCGCCTTCATCATCGCGGGCGCATCCGGCGATCTGGCCACGCGCAAGGTGATGCCGGCGCTGTTCGCGCTCCACGCCCGCGGCCTGCTGCCGGCGGAGTCGCATTTCTACGGCTACGCCCGCAGCGCCCTGACGGACCAGACCTTTCGCGCGCGTCTGCAAGACCTGTTGCAGTGCGAAGACCTGCCAGGCGACGCCTGCGACGTGAGCCGGCGGGATTTCCTTGAACGCTGTCACTACGAGGCGGGCGATTATGACGACGCCGCCGCCATGTCCCGCCTCCTGCAGCGCATTGCCGCCGCGCATGGCGCCAACGTCCACCGCCTCTACTATCTCGCCGTCCCCCCAAGCCTCTTCGCCACCTTGGCCGCGACCCTGCGGATGGCCGATAGCCGCTGCGGCGCGGATGCACGGACGGCCGCCCCTTGGCTGCGCGTGGTCATCGAAAAGCCTTTCGGCCGCGACCGCGCCACGTCGGACGAATTGACGGCCGCGCTGCTGCGCGTTTTCAATGAAGAGCAGATCTACCGCATAGATCATTATCTGGGCAAGGAGGCCGTACAGAACCTGATGGTCTTGCGCTTCGCCAACACGGTGTTCGAGCCTCTCTGGAACCGCAATTACGTCAGGCACGTGCACATCGAGTGGGCCGAGGATCTGTCGCTGGCCGGCCGCGCCGGTTATTTCGACGGCGCCGGCATTTTGCGCGATGTCGTCCAGAACCACCTGACTCAGATGCTGGCGCTGGTCGCCATGGAGTGCCCGTGGAGCCTGGATGCCAAGCACATCCGTGACGAGAAGGTGCGGTTGCTGCGGCAGGTGGCGCCACTGACGCGCGACCGCGTGGTCCTTGGCCAGTACACCGCCGGCATCTTGGCTGGACATAGCTGGACCGGCTATCGCGACGAACCGGGCGTGCCGCCGGCATCGCGCACCGCGACTTACGCTGCGGCGGTGCTGGAAGTGCGCAGCCCGCGCTGGCGCGGCGTACCCTTCCTGATCAGCGCCGGCAAGGGGCTAGATTGCCGCCGCACCGAGATCCGCATCCACTTCAAGGGGCCGGAGCATGACCTTTTCCGCCAGGCGCTGCTGTCGTCCGGCGTCGCCGGCGCTCCCCTGCCGGACAATGAACTGGTTATCCGTGTCCAGCCCGACGAGCAGATCTACCTGCGCATAGCCGGCAAGACGCCGGGGCTGGAGTTCCATCTGGACACGCCCAAGCTTGACCTGATCTACCGCGAGGCCTATGCCGGCAAACGCATCGGCGACGCTTACGAGAACCTGCTGCTGGACGTGGTGCGCGGGGACCGCAGCCTCTTCATCCGCGGCGACGAACTGGAGGCGGCGTGGGACATCTTCACTCCCCTGCTGCACGATCTCGACGCAACGTCCGACGAACCGTCGCCGTATGCCTTTGGCTCGCGCGGTCCTGAAGCGCGCGACCTTCTGGCACGGCGTTTCGGCATCGAGGACGCGTGACGCTAAAGGCGGGCCAACCGGCCGGCCAAGCCGGTGTAACCGGCGGGCGTCAGCGCCAGCAGGCGCGCCTTGTCGTCGGCGGGCAGATCGAGCGACTCGATCAAGCGGCGCAGCGTGTCTCGGTCCACGGCCTGCCCGCGTGTCAGTTCCTTCAGGCGTTCGTAGGGGTTCGCCATTCCGGCCTTGCGCATGACGGTCTGAATCGGCTCGGCCAGCACCTCCCAGGCCTGGTCAAGATCGGCCGCCAGACGCGCGTGATTGACCTTCAGCTTGCCGAGTCCCTTGCGCGTCGAGACGTATGCCAGCAGACTGTGCCCGCAGGCCACGCCGACGTTGCGTATGACGGTCGAGTCGGTCAGGTCCCGTTGCAGCCGCGACACCGGCAGCTTGCGCGCGAGGTGCCCGAGCAGCGCGTTGGCCACGCCCAGGTTGCCTTCGCTGTTCTCGAAGTCAATCGGATTGATCTTGTGCGGCATGGTCGAGGAGCCGACTTCGCCCTTGACCGCCTTCTGTCCCAGGTAGCCCATCGAGATGTAGGTCCAGATGTCGCGGTCGAGCGAGAGCAGCACATCGTTCCAGCGGCAGAGGGCGTCGAAGAGTTCGGCCATGCCATCGTGCGACTCGATCTGCGTGGTCAGGGGATTCTGCCGCAGGCCGAAGTCCTGTTCGATGACGCGACGCGCCAGCGCGGGCCAGTCCACGTTGGGATAGGCCGCCACATGGGCGTTGTAGTTGCCCACGGCTCCGTTCAGCTTGGCAGGCATGACGATCGCGTCGAGTTGCCCTCCAATGCGCTCCAGACGGTGCGCGAAGACGGCGAACTCCTTGCCTAAAGTGGTTGGCGACGCCGGCTGCCCGTGGGTGCGCGCCAGCATGGCGGCATCGGCATTGGCGCGCGCCAGCGCGGTCAGGTCCGCAAGCAGTTCCCGCTGGACCTTGCGCAACACCCCCAGCCCATCGCGCAGCATCAGGGAATGCGCGACGTTGTTGACATCCTCGGAGGTGCACGCGAAATGGACGAACTCGCTGCGCCCGGCGAGCGGCGTGCCGGCCAGTTTCTCCTTGAGCGCATACTCGACGGCCTTCACGTCGTGATTGGTGGTGGCTTCGATGGCCTTGACGCGGAGAGCATCCTCAATAGAGAGGGACTCAGCCAGCTTGTCCAGCCAGGCGGCTTCGTCCGGAGCCAGCGCCGGGCACTCGACGATGCCCGGCTCCGCGCAGAGCGCGCGCAGCCAGGCAATCTCGACCAGCAGGCGCCGTCGGATCAGGCCGTATTCGGAGAAGATGTCACGCAAGGGTTGAAGCTGCGCGGCATAGCGTCCGTCCAGCGGACTGATGTTCATCAGGTTATCGGCTAAAGCGCTCATGGCGGCACCATCGCGGCTTGACTACACGGATTCGTTACGGCGTGCAGTTTACCGTCAATGCCGTCGCGATGGAAGCCTGCGGCGGCGGACCGGAACGGTCGCGTGCGCGTGCCCTGCTCAGCACGCGCGGCCGCCGGCAAACCGCACCTTGCCGGCCAGGTCGCGCCGTATCGTCACCTCCGTGAAACCGGCCATCTCCAGCAGCGCGCGCACCTCGTCGCCCTGGTCGTCGCCGATCTCCAGCAGGCACCAGCCCCCTGCCCTCAGCGCCATGGCGCTGTCGTGAATCACGTCACGCAGCACCAACAGACCGTCCTCGCCGCCATCGAGTGCCTGCCGCGGCTCGTGTTCGCGAATCTGGCGCGACAGCGACGCGAGTGCGGCGCTGCGGATGTATGGCGGATTGGATACCACGGCGTCCAGGCTCCCCGGCGCGGTGTGTCCGCAACCCTCGCCAAGCCGGAATGAGATGCGCTCGGACACGCCGCACAAGGCGGCGTTTTCGCGTGCAAGCGACAGGGCGTCAGGATCGCGCTCAACCGCGAGGTAACGTCCGCGCGGACGTTCGATCGCGAGACTGATGACTATGCAGCCGCTGCCCGTACCGGTATCGCAGATGTATGGCGCCGGCGTCTGCCAGAGCGAGTCCGTGTCCAGCGCCCATTGCACCAGTTGCTCGGTCTCGGGACGCGGCACCAGCGCGCGCCTATCCACCTTGAGCGTATGGCCACGAAAATCCCACTCGCCCAGCACGTACTGTAACGGCTCGCCCGCTCCCAGGCGCATCACGCCACGCCGCAGCGCCGCCACCAGACGCGGCGGCAGCACGCGATCGCGATCGAGGGTCAACTCCAGGCGGGGAATATCAAGCAGTCGCGCCGCCAGCAGCTCGCAAGCCAGCCGCGCATCGTCAACCCCGCGCGCCGAGAGCCATGCGGCCCCGGCGCTCAGCAAGCTTTCCAGGCGGCGCGCTTCAGCCGGGATCGGTTTGTCCATCGGCGGCAGACCAGCGCTAGAACGGCATTGGTCCGTCGTCCAGAGGCGGTTCGTCGTTGCCGCCCGCCGGCGCGGCGGCTTCATCGGATGCGCCGCCATCGAGGCGTTCCAGCTTGTAGGCCTCCAGGTTCACGAAGTAACGGCCGTTGTACTCGCGTCCGCGAATGCGGAACGCCACGCGCAGACGCTCGCCCGCCTGGATGCCATCGAGCTGCGCGCAGCCGTCCTTGATACAGGCAATGGCGATGTCTTGCGGATAGCGGTCATCTTCCGTGGTCAGAACGAATTCGCGCTTGGTGAAGCCACTGGCGAAGGTCTGCGCGTCGCACACCTTCTTGACAGTGCCGGTCATCTCATAGCTCATGCGGCAACTCCTCCGGGCCACGCCGATCCGGGATCGGACGGCCATGTCGCGAATAATGCCACAGTTGTGCGCCGTCCGCCAGCGTTTAACGACTGCGTGAGGGATTGCTGAACGTTTTCCGTTCGCTGCCGGCCACAGCGCAGTCCTCGATGCACAATCCCGTGCTCAGCCCGAATGCGCCTTTCACTTCGCGGAACACACGCGTCTGCTCCGCGCGCAGACGGCACATAATCAAATAGCCAAACACTAGAGATAGGTATCATACCTATTTCTTATGCTCACTCTGAATCGCAATGTAGTAACTTTTTTCACTTTTTGTTTATACTTGCATTTGAGACGCCTATCCACTATCCTACTCTAAAGAACAGGAAAGATACCTGTATGAGCGAGCCCATGACGATTTATGAATCTCTCGCAGCCAAGCTCAGAAAGGACATTCTATCCGGGCGTTATGCACCGGGAGAGATGGTGAGCACGGAGGGTGCGCTGGCGGCCGAGGCGCGCATCAGCCGTACCTCCGTGCGTAGCGCCATCGACAACCTGGTGCGCGAAGGGCTGGTCGAGCGTCGTGTCGGCAAAGGGGTGTATGCGCTCAGAGCGCCGCCCGGAACGACGATCGTGGAACTCGTGGTGCCGAACCTGAGCGGTCTGTGGGAACAGGTCGCCAACGGTGCGCAGGACACGGGCGCCGAGAACGGAGTCAAGCTTCAGATCTACAACGCGAACCGCATCCTCGAGGCCGATCTGGGTATGATTCGCGCGCTGCCCAGCAGCGGCACTAACGGCGCGATCATCGGCGCCTTGCACCGCATGCGCATGAACGAGGCGCTTGTCGATCTCTGGCGCCAAGGCTTTCCATTTGTCCTGGCCGACCAGCGGATGAACGATATCGAGATCCCGTCCGTCATCTTCGACAACCATCAAGCCGGCTATCTGGCGACACAGCAGTTGCTGCGGCTGGGGCACCGGCGCATCGCTTTTGTCGGCCACCGCATCCAGATGCCGGGTGGCGGACGGGCCGACGGGTATCGCGATGCCATTGCGGATGCCGGTCTGCCGTTTGACCGCTCGCTGGAGCGCATCGTGCCGCTGGACCCGAGCCTCGGCGACAAACCCCTCTCTTTCCTGGAAGCGACCCAATTCCTGCTGGAGCAACCCGCCCCGCCTTCGGCCCTTGTCTTTCACAACGAAAACATGGCGGCAAGCGCCTACCCCTTGCTGAAACGTCTGGGCGTCCGTATCCCCGACGACATCAGTGTGGTGGGAATCGGCGATGATGGACAGGCCGAGATTCTGGACCCCCCGCTTGCGGCGATTGCCCTGCCCGGCCGGGAGATGGGCGCAGCGGCCATGGACATCCTCATGCGGCGGTTGAAGGATCCGACGAGCCCCATCGAACATCGGGTTCTACCGGTACGGTGGGTGGTCAGGGAATCGGTGACGGGCAGAAGGGAATGACTGGTAACGGAGGAATCAGCATGAAGACGGACAAACAGGGAATGACTGGTAACGGAGGAATGAGCATGAAGACGGACAGACGACGGAGGGCGGCCTCCTGCTTGTGGGCACTGCTCTTGACGGCAGGCCAGGTCTGGGCATCCTCATACGTGGACCAGATCAAGGCCAATGGGCCGGTGTTCTACTGGCGGTTGGGGGAACGCACGGGCACGGTGGCTCAGGACGCAAGCGGAAACGGGGCAACCGGGACCTATGTGGGCGCGGTCAGCCTGCTCCAGTATGGCGCGTTGACCAACGCGGATTTCAACACCGCCATTGCCGTGTCGGCGAACGGTCAGCATGTGGATGCCGCCGAATCGCTCTATACCCTCGGCGATGTCTACTCCATCGAGGCTTTTGGCAGAATCGACGCCTGGAACATAGCGCAACTGCAGTACCTGTTCGGACGGGGTAGCGGCGCAGCCGGCTTATTCGATAGTCTTGGCTTCACGGGCGCCGGCTGGGGAGGACCAAAGACAAAACTCGCCTGGTTCAATGGATCGGACCTGCTCTACGGAACGGCGAACATTACGAACGGCGTCTGGTATCACGTGGTAGCCGTGCGCAGCAATGCCAGCGTCACCGTCTACCTGAACGGCGCGCTGGACATTCAGGGAAGCTCAACCATCCGTTACGACAGCGACAACATCATCGCCGGCAACCGTCCCGATTTTGGCGTCCCCAACTGGATCGGATGCATAGACGAAGTCGCCGTTTACAACTATGCCCTGACGCCAGCGCAGGTGCAGGCGGACTACCAAGCACGGCTCGTCGAGGCCGCAACGTCCTACAAGACCGAAGTGCTCAACGACACCCCGGTTTTCTACTGGCGCCTGGGGGAAACCGGCGGAACCGTGGCCCAGGACGCCGCCAGCGGCAGCATTCCCGGCGCCTATGTCGGCAGCGTGGCGCTCGGTCAGCCGGGGGCGTTGACGCCGGCGGACAACGATAGGGCGGTCACCTTCTCATCCAACAGCCAGCGGGTCGATGTGGACAACGCGCTGTACACGCTCGGTTCCAACTACACCCTGGAAGCCTTCATCAAGGCCTCCGACTTCGATGGCTCTTCGAGCAACGGGTACCAGTACGCATTCGGACGAGGCTCCTCGACCTGGGAGGCGTGCGGCACGTCCAAGAATGGGGGCAGCCCCCGCCTTCTATACTTCTACTCCGGGGGGCCCGTAACGATAGGATCGACCGTCCTGAGCGCGGATGTCTGGTATCACGTGGTCTTCGTGCGAAACGACTTTGGAATAATGGCTTACCTGAACGGCGCCTTCGATAGTGGCGCCACGAAAGTACTGGCCCCCCCGTATGACTCCGACGATGTGACGCTGGGTATTCGCCCGGACTTCGGTGGCGGTTTCCATGGCTGCATCGACGAGTTCGCCGTCTACGACTATCCCCTGTCTCCCCTCCGTATCCGGTCACACTACGAGGCCCGGACGCGGTCCCTCCCGCCACGCGGCACCGTGGTTTCCGTACGATGAATTCGAGAGAAGACATACATGGGCAAACCCACCACACGACGATGGATGATGGCCGTTCTGATGCTGGCAGGTTGCGCCGCCTGGGCACAGCAAGGGAACCTGCTGAGGAACGCCGGCTTCGAGGAGCCGGTGACTTCCGCTGGCGTTCCTGCCTGGGGGACCGCCACGCACGGCCAGGACTTTGCGCGATGCGAGGTTAACGCCCAGAGTTATCACTCGGGACTCAAGGCCGCGGCCATCGAGATCCAGGCGCCGCCGCGTGTCTACGCGTGCTGGGTGCAGACCGTGCGGGTCGAACGGGAGGAAGACCTTCCCGATGAAATCAGCTTGTGGTACTCCGCCCCGGAAGCCGGGTTCGTGGCGCTGGTCAGCTTCGCCGCTTTCGAGAACGGGCAGCGGATCGACCGCGGCGTGGTGGAAGTACCGTTGGCGAAGAGCGGCGACTGGCATCCGGTGGTCAAGACTCTCGCTCCGGCGCCCGACGTGCGGGAAATCCGGGTCGAGGTGAGGGCCTCGGTTCAGGGGCGGTTCCTGTTCGACGATGTCGTGCTGACGCGCCGGAACGTCCTGGTCAGAGGCAAGCCCGACCGGCTCCTGCTGGTGGGCGCGGTTGGCCGAAGCCGGCAACCGGACGCGAAGCTGGCGCCGCTCTGGGAGGACGCGCTGACGAATGCCGGCTGGTCGACCTACGAGATCGTGGATTGGGATGCCTTGACGCCTTCGTTGCTGCGTCGGGCGCGGGTGGTGGTCATCGCGGCCCCTCCCCGTCGTCTGGACGCCACCGCCAGGGACGAGGCGATCGTCGACTTGCTGACGGACTACGTCAAGGCCGGCGGCGGCTTGATGCTGGGCCAGACCACCACCCAGATGACACTCCTGGAAATGACGCTGACGGACCTGTTGGCGCGCCGGTTCGGCACCCGCCTGTTGGTGGAAAATGTCAAGTTCGACCCGCAAGGGGTGCACACCATCGGGGCTTGGGGTGACACCGTGGTGTTCACCGATCAAGTGTCGGGGCCCGTGGCCGAGGGGGTCGGCGAGGTGTGTTTGCCGGCGGCTTTCGCCTTTCTCGTGCAGCACAGCGTGCTGCCGTTTCTGCCCGAGACGCCGTGGCAGGTGGTGTTGAGGGCCGGGCCGGGCGTGCGCACGATCCCGCGACAGGTGGGTCTGGACGACTTCGATCGCGAGGTGCGCCCCGCGGGCTTCGACCGCGACGTGCCGCTGGCCGGCATTCGCGAATACGGGCGGGGGCGTGTGGCCTTCGTGGGTATCATGGGGCCGCAACTGTTCAATCGCGGCTACAGCGGGTGGGATCGCGAGGTCTTCGAGACCTACATGACCAAGGGCATTGGCGGGCGTCCAAGCGGGTTACTGAAGTTCATGTTGAACATGTTCGGCTGGCTCTCGGCCAACGCCGACCTCCTGGAGACAGCGACCCTGACAAAACGGGACACGGCGGCGGATGAAGGGACAACCACGTGGAAGATGTTCCGAGGAGTGGTCGGTCCGCGGACCTGCTACTCCACCGGGACCAGCACGCCCGATGAATACGTAGCCAAGGCCCGCGAGATGGGGTTGGACTACCTCATCTTTCTGGAAGACTTCGCCGCGCTGAAGCCGTCCGGCTTCATGAACCTCAAGGAGGACTGTCGGCGCTTGACGGACCAGGATTTCCTGGCCATTTCCGGATTCTCCTACCTCAACACGGATGGCAACCACCAGTATGTGTACGGGCCACACCTGCGATTGCCATCGGACCTGGCTACGGACCGCACGGGCAAGCGCATGCGCGTCTACCTTGATTGGAAGGGCGCCGCGTCGTATCTGGAGATCCACTGGCTGTATTCGCTGCTGGGGTTCGAGAACAATGGCGGCTGGTTCAACTTCTCACGCAATCCCTACCCGAATTACGACGTGCGGGACCTGGCCAACATGGGCGTACTGACCCAGGAGGGCGGCAAGACCGTAGATCGAGAGGTGGACGGCTATGGGCTGAACAACCGCAACGGACAGATGCTGTTGCCGCAGGCCATTGCCCTTCTCGATCGCGCCGAGGAACTCGACGGTTGCACCAACGGCACGATCTTCCTGAACGTGATCGGGGCTGAAGGGCGCAGGCAGTTGGACCCGTATCTGACCGGCTTTGCCGGCCGCGGAGCGTCGCATTTGTATCCGGCCCAGCCGCCTTACGGCAACACCTTCATCACCTCGGGACCGGAGATTGCCCTCGTCATGCCGCGGGCCGACATCGACGCGCAGGGCAACCTCTACAATCCGAATCTGCAGGAGTGGCCGCTCTCGCTGACCGTGACCTCATCCGTGGGGCTGAAGGAAGTGTTCGTGATGGACGGCACGCGGATGATCCGCCGGTTCCTGCCGGGCGGGGAGACGAACTTCGTCTTCACGGGCAATATCGGCAAGGAACGCCAGAAGTACATCTGGGCGCGGGCGACGGACACGCGCGGCGGCGAGGCGATCGGACGGGCCATCAACTGCAACTCCTGGATCCTGCGTGAAAGCCAGTGCGCCGACCGCAACAACCAGTTGCTGGATAGCCGCCAGTTGCGGCCGGATGGTACACCCTTCTTTGTGGGGTACGTGGGGACGACCGCGACCCCCGACAAGGGACCGTGGAACGGACGGTGCTTCCCGGTCGGGTGTTTCATCTTCGACGAGAAGCTCGGCGTGCCGCCGAGCATCTACGATGGGGGCCCCGAGGACGCTCCCCGGGTGCGGTGGGCGCCGTGGGTGGCCTACGACGGTCAGATCCCCACAAGCGTGGGCTGGCTCAACCATCTAGTGGCCGGGAAAGAGGGCGCTCCGCATGTGAAGCCGTACCGCGTCGTAGCGTCATCGGACGTGTTGGTGGGCGATCGCGTGCTGGATGGCGTGTTCCCTCTGAACACCAACCCCGTCATACACGTCTGGCATTCCGTCTATCCGGTAACGCCTTCGACCTACCTGAAGACCACGGGACGGACCAGCCTGTACTTGATCAAACCGGATGGCATCAGTGCCTACCTGTGGGAACAGGACCTCGAGTTCCTGAAAGACATCCCCGTGCCCACAAACAAGCCGGGGCTTGTATCGCTGGGGGGCTTCAGTGCCGGGACAGGAACGGAAGGGCTCTATGCGCGGCAGGGCGAACCGGCTGAAGTGACCCCCGTGAAGGCGGTGCCGTTGCGCACGTTGCCGTTCGATGCGGGCGACTACGCCGGGTTCGTCAAGAGTCCCTTCGGATCGCTGGCGGTCTACAGCCTGACCGATGGTCTGACACTGGGCAGCGACGGGGTGAATGTCTCGGTGCGCATCAATGCCACGGGCGGCGTCGTCAAGGCAGGCACCCGGTATCGCGTGCGCCTGTTGAGCGTGGGCATGCACCGTGAGGTGGCAGACCCGGTGGCGCTGGCCGCGGCGATTCGCTACCAGTACGGTCTGGGCGTACCCGCCACGGGCTACACGGTGCTGGCGGATCAAGGGTCGGTGGTGGAGCAGTCGTACGTGTTGACGCTGGCCGCCTCAGAGGGTGCCTGCTTCCGCGGAACGATCAAGGGCGTGAAGTCCATGGCCGGCAATCTGGGGTGTCAAGTGACGGGGTTGAACGACCGCTGGACGGCGGTCTTCCAGTGGCAGGGCAAGACGCCGAAACAGCGGCTGATCCCGGTGGAGGAGGGAATTGGCTATGCGGTCGTGCGGGATGCGGACGACGGCGTGCCGCTCTTCATCGGCCATCCGATCACGGCGGACAACGCCGAAGTTGTGCTGCAACTGTCCCTGAGCAAGGACTGGAAACGGTGGGAACTGGAAATTCACAACCCCACGGACGAGGTGGTGACGACCACGGTGTGCAGCGCGCCGGGGCTGAACGGGTTCGTGTTCAATGAATGCGTCACCCTGCCATCAGGCTCGTCGGCGTTCCGTATTCTGGGAGAGGTCCCGCCCCAATAGAGAGTCCGACTTATCGGAAGGCACGGTATCCCCGGCGAGCAACGCGCTGCTGCCAGGGCACGAAGTGCTCCAGCACGGCGCGCAACCGCTCCCTGACCTCGCTCCCCTTGGTGACGGCCGCGCCGAGGAGGGCCGACTGTACTCCCTCCAGTGCGTGTGTACGTACATTCTATGCATTTGTCGCCGCTCTTTCTCCTTGCAAAATCAATGCGGCTTGCGTAGCATGGGCACAAACATGTAGCCAACCTGTATGGACGCGTCGCCAACAATCTATACGCCCCTGGTCAAACGGATCAAATCTGATATTCTTTCGGGCGTATTTGCACCCGGCCAGAAACTGGGCACCGAGGTGGGTTTGGCCGCCGAAGCCGGCATCAGCCGCAGTTCCGTGCGCGAGGCCATGGATGACCTGATCGCCGAGGGGCTGGTGGAGCGTCGGCCCGGCAAGGGCATCTTCGCCCGCAAGGCTGCGCCGGAAGCAAGGTCCGTAGAAATCATCGTTCCGGAATTGAGCGCCATGTGGGCCTCGATGGTGCATGGCGCCCAGGACGCCGGCGCGCCGCAGGGCGTCAAGGTCCAGATCTACAACGCCAACCGCGATTTCGAAGCCGACATGCGCGCCATCCGTATGCTGCCGGACAGCGGCGTGGCCGGCGCCATCATCGGTGCCATGCACCAGCAACGGATGAACGAAGCCCTCGTCCGGCTCTGGCAGACAGGTTTTCCGTTTGTGCTCTGCGACCAGCGCATGCAGGACATCGACGTGCCATCCGTCGTCTTCGACAACCATCGCGCCGGCTACCTGGCTACGCAGGAGTTGATTGCGCTCGGCCATCGCCGCATCGCCTATATCGGATACGAAGTCACCGGGCTCAGCGGCAGCCGTTTCGATGGGTATCGCGACGCCCTGGGTGATGCCGGGATCGCGATCGACCGATCGCTGGTGCTCTTGCAGCCGGTCGATCCCGATCTGCCTCGGCATGCCCCGGATCGCGCAGCGTTTCTCGCCGCGCTGCCCACCCGGGCGAACCGGCCCACGGCCATCGTCTTCCACTCCATCGGCCTGGCTGCAAGCGGTTCCCGCCTGCTGCGGGAGCAAGGCCTGCGCATTCCCGACGATCTCGGGGTTGTGGCCATCGGCGATGTCCGCGAATCGGAGATCGTCGAGCCCACACCATCCCTCGTAGCCCTGCCCTTCCGCGAGATGGGAAGCGTGGCTCTCGATATTCTGCTGCGCCGCCTGGCGGAGCCGGACGGCGCGATCGAACACAGGATTTTGCCGGTGACCTGGATTCCGCGCCATTCAACGCGGCAGATGCCGGCGGAGTGAGAACGCAAACGAGTGGGGGGCGTGAGCGATGAATGCGAAACGTATGCCGGGCGTCGCGGGATGGTTCGTGTGTCTGGCGCTTGGTGCCGGCCTGAGCCAAGCCACCATCACGGTGGACGGGTACTTCAGACTGGGCGAAGACGATCCCGGCGCCGCCGCCGGTCAGCCGGGGCAGAATCCGACGCGCGAGACCAGCAGTCTGACGGCATTGTCCATTGTTGGCGCGGGCGCCCCAACCAATACCGCTGCCTCCTCCACCGCTGCGATTCAACACGCTGGCTCCACGCTCGCCATGCGTTTCGACGGCGCGAGTTACTACGTGACCAATGGCGTTCTCAACACGGCCACAAACGATTATGGCATTGAGGCCTGGTTCCGGCCAGATCTCGTCACCAACTGGAACCAGGGGATCGTCGCGAACGGCCATCACGTCGGCAACAACAGCCACTGCCTGTATCTGATCAAAGAGACGATCTACGGACTTCACGCGTCGGGGTGGGTCAGCAGCGGTGTCAAGGCCGTCACCGGGGTCTGGTATCATGTCGCCTTTGTTGTCACCAACGGCATCGGCTGCGTCTATGTCAATGGTACGCTCTGCGCAACGCAGAACGTCGCGGGAATCGGCAACGTGCCGGCCTCCAACTTCAGCATTGGTGCTGAGGCGAACGGGGCAAACAAACTCAGGGGCGAAATCGACGAGGTACGCATCTTCCATTTCGCGCCTGGCGCCTTCCGCGACAGTGACCTACTCTACCGTGTCACACCGGCTGCCTCGACACTCTACACGCGCACGGTGCTGGCCGCCGATCCGGTTGCTTACTACCGCCTGAACGAAGGCGAAGGCGCAAGGGCGTTCGATATTGCCACCAACCCGGCTCCTTCCGCGCAGCAGGGCGCTCAGACGGGTTTCTATCGCAAGAACAATGTGCGCTCGTTGCTCCCGCTGGTCGTTACCAATGGTCCATGCCAGGACATCTACCCCGGTTTGGAGGCCGGCAATACGGCGCCCTGCTTCAACGGCACCGGGGGACAGTTGGCCGGCGCCGATACCGATAACGTCATCGCCTCGCTACCGGGCATCGCCACCGACTATGCGATAGAAGGCTGGGTCTGCAATGCGCGCTCCAACAATATTCTGTCGATCACGGGCTACGTCTGGGGCCGAGGCACCAACGCGGCCTTTGACGCGCTCGGTATCGGCGGGACTTGGGGCGGCCCTCCACTGGTTGGCTCACTGGGCAAGCTTTTCGCCTTTAACAGCAGTGGCGAGGGATTTGTGGGCACAACCTTGCTGTCGCTGAACACCTGGTACCACGTGGCGTTCGTCCGCTCGGGCACGACCGTCTCGATCTACCTTAACGGTAAGTTGGAGAATAGCGGCACCATGTCGGCCACTGCCGGCAGCAGCGACTTCGTGTTCGGCTTCCGTCCCGACTTCGGTTGGACCTTCAAGGGAGCACTCGACGAAATCGCCGTCTACAATCGCGTTCTGAGCGCCGACGAGATTCGCGCCCACTATGTCCGCGCGACCCGCTTTGAAGGCACGACTATCTTGCTGCGCTGATGCGTGAACGCTGGACGACGCTGACTGAAAAGGCGGACTAGGGAGAGAGTAACCACGAGACACGTCAGGACCGGCCGGGACGGCCGGCTCCAGGGGCGAATGCCGCTGAAGACGGAGGCCCCGCCGTCCGCCGCCGCGGAAGTTCCTGATTTCACCGGTCTGGGATGGTCCTTCTGGCACCGATGTCCATGCCGATGCCACGGCTTCTATGTTCCCAGTCGTCCGCCACTGATCTCGCAGCCGCGCTCGAAGAAGAAGCGCATGGTGTCGTAGCCGACGTCCGGCGGGATGGAGTGGTCGGAGTGCAACAGGTAGCCTCCGGTCTTCATGACCGGCGGAATCTTGCGGAGCAACTCCGCCTCGATCGCCGCGCGATCGTTGCGCATCAGATTGCGGGCATCCAGGTTGCCGCAGAAGGCAATGCGATCGCCATACCGCGCGTGCAGACGCAGCATGTCGCAGCCGGCTTTGACTTCCATGGGCTGGAGACAGTCAATGCCGGCCTTCACCACTCCGCCCACCAGCGGCTCGATGAAGCCGCAACTGTGCATCATCACAGGCACGCGGTTGGCGTGGAAGAAACCGATCAGCCGCTGGTGACCTGCCAACAGCATCTCGTCATACATGGACGCGGAGAAAAAGGGCCTCTCCCTGAACCCCATATCCTCCGCCAGGTAGATGCCGTCGGGTTTGCCGGCCTCGGCAAAGACTACCTCCATGTGGATGATCGTGAGGTTCACGTAGGCGGCCACCATCTCGCGAATCCAGTCCGGATCGTCCGCCATGCCGATCAGCAGGTTTTCGTGCCCGCAGACGGCGTGCATGCACTCGAATGGCGCCATGAGTATGTAGAAGATCGCCTTCTCCTCCGCCGTGGCGCTTTGGCGCTGCTTACGGTAAGTGTCGATACCGGCGATGCGCCGGCGATCGAAATCCAGCAAATGTGGGCGGATGCGCTCCCGCCAGCCGGCGCCGTCAGTGACCGTATAGCCCACGTGTTCCGGCGTGGAGGAATGTTGCTTGTGGAATCGCAGTTTCGCCCCGTTCCCGTCCATCCGCAGGATGGTCTCCTCGGTTTCTTCCAGCACAACCGGCTCGAACCCCATGTCGCCGGTGGTGTTGTTCAGCCCGCCGGTGTGCCAGATGTCATGCCCGAAGTGCACCTCCGCGTTTTCGCCTTCCTTCAAGCGCCCCTCCGCCACCCAGCAGGCCACGGTCTCCGGCCAGTAGTAATCAAAATAGGGCGCGCGATCCACGGGCCGACGGGCCATGGCGTTCGCGACGCGCTCGATTGAGGTCATCGGGGTCATGACAGATCCGATCAATTCACACAGTCGCGCATTGCCTGGACAAGCCGCGGCACGATGCCGTTGCGGATGGCCGGGTTGTGCCAGTCATCAAAGTCTTTAAGTACGGCATTGAGTTTCTGATCGTTCAGCTTCTTCAGCGGATTGTTCAGCGCGCCGTAGAGCGGACCGCTGTAGGCGTCCACGAAACCAACGCGCTGCTGCCAGGGCACGAAGTGCTCCAGTACGGCGCGCAACCGTTCCCTGACCTTGCTCCCCTTGGCAACGGCTGCGCCGAACTCGACCAGCGCGGCGCGCAACTCGAGCTGCATGGCCAGATCGGTCAGGAAGCGATCGGCGTCGCCGAAGAGCAGCCCCGCCAGGTCGCCCGTGCGGTGCGGCTGACCCACGGCCGCGCGGAGTTGCCGCGCCGCGACGCGTTGCCGCCCGGGATCGGCCGATTCGATCGCCCCCCACCCTTCCGCGATTGCCGCCCCCAGGCCGGGCAGCAGCCGCTCGGCGAAGCCGTTCACATCGGCCGTCGCCAGAGTTCCTCCCCGCGCCACATGCGCGTAGAGATAGGTGTGGTAGAGTTGCAGGCAATGCGTCTGGGCGTTGCCCATCGCGCCCCGCGGATGGCTCTTCAGCGACTCCGGCGTCAGGTTTTTCTCCATGCCGCCATAGCAGACGGTCAGGGGGAAAACCGGCTCGCCTTCGATCACGCCATAGGGATAGAACATGGCCTTGGCGCGCAGGCTCAGACGGTCCACGGCCGCCTCGTGCGCGGGCAGCCAGCAGGTCAGCCACCACGGCTCGGGCAGGCGTTCCTTGAGCAGTCCCAAGATCGAATCGAACTCGTCCGGTTTCTGATAAGACCAGAGATTGGGTTCCGCCTTCGGATTGTCGCGCTGCGCCTGCCAGAAGGAGCAGTAGGTCTCCCACCCCGCCAGCATCCAGTAGACGAACTCGCCCTTGGGGTTCAACTCGCGAAAGACGCGCGTCTGCTCGGCACAGAGCATGGCGAACTCCTCGTTGGTCGAGCCGATAAAACCGCCCGGGTCGCTGTCGATCACGACAATCGCATCGGCGTTGCGCACGAGCGCCAGGGCGTTGCGCCGCTGTTCCAGGAAAGCCGCCATCTCTACCGGGTCGCGGGGGTTGACCTTCTGCTCGCACACGAAGTAGGGGCGCTCGGCGAACTCGTATTCCTTCGCGCGGGCGTTGCCCATGCAGTTCGCGGTCAGGGTCAGCAGCACCTTCATGCCAAAGCGACGATGCGCTATGTCGGTCGCCTGCGCCAGCGTTTGGAGATAGGCCCGGTCGCTGGCCGTGGGCGCCACGGGCATGGTGTCAATCTGCGGCCAAACCTTGACGGTGTCGAACCCCAGCCTCGAAAGTCCTTCGAGATAGTGCGTCCAATCCTCCACCGTCCAGCGCCGTGCCGAGTAGGGCCGGTTGTATCCCCAGTGCGTGTGTACGTACATTCCAAGCATTTGTCGCCTCTCTCCAAGTCGTAGACTACCAGTTGCAGAATCTGAAAAAGCTGTTATAGTCGTGTTCAACACATGTACAAATAGCAGATTTCCATGCCACCTGCAACGACTGTTTACGCGCCACTGGCCGCCAAGCTAAAGGACGACATTCTCGCCGGTCGTTCCACGCCCGGACAGTTTCTGGGCACGGAGATCGGGATGGCGGCTGAAGCTGGTCTCAGTCGCGGCTCCGTGCGCACTGCGATCAACGAACTGATCCGGGAAGAGCTAGTGGAACGGCGCGCCGGCAAGGGCATTTACGCGCGCCAGCCGCCAACCGGCCTGCGCGTGATTGAGTTGGTGGTGCCCTCGCTGGACGACCTGTGGGCGCAAGTGGCTCACGGCGCACAGGACGCCGGCACCGAGCGTGGCATCAAGCTCCAGATTTACAGCGCCAACCGGGATTATGAGGCGGACCTTCGCGCCATTCGCGCGTTACCGACAAGCGGCGCCGATGGCGCCATCATCGGCGCTCTGCACCGAAACCGCATGACGCAGTCGCTCGTCCGGTTGTGGCAGAACGGCTTCCCGTTTGTGCTGTGCGACCAACGCTTGCACGACATCGACGTTCCCTCGGTTGTTTTTGACAACCACCGCGCCGGTTATATCGCGGCACATGAACTGATCCGGCTCGGGCACCGCCGCATAGGCTACGTCGGGCACAGCATTTCGGGTCTCAGTGGCAGCCGTTTCGACGGCTTCCGCGATGCGTTGAACGACGCGGGCATTGCCTGTGACCGCTCGCTTGCCGCGATCCAGCCCGTGGACCCCGATGTGCCGCCCCAGACACCATCGTTTGAGGAGTTCCTGAACGCGCTGCCCGCTCAACATGACCGGCCCACCGCGCTCGTCTGCCACAATGAGACCCTTGCGCTTCACGGGTGCCGCCTGCTCAGGCGCCTAGGCCTGCGGATTCCGGATGATATCAGTATCGTGGCGATCGGACGGGACAGTCAGACCGAGCAGTTCGATCCGCCTCTGGCGACCGTTGCACTGCCCTTTCGGGAAATGGGGCAGGTGGCGCTGGACATGCTGCTGCGACGACTGGCAGACCCCGAAAGCCCAATAGAACACCGGGTGCTGCCGGTCAAGTGGACGCCACGCGGCTCCGTGATGGAAGCGGCGGCGGCGAAACTGGAAAACACACAGGGGAGGTAATAGGATGAAGATCCATGGAAGTCTGTTGGTTATTTGGCTGGGTCTGACCGCGGCGAATGCCGCGATCACGGTTGATGCCCACTTCCGGCTGGGCGAGAACGATCCCGGCGCCGCGGCGGGTCAGCCGGGGCAGAATCCGACACGCGACGTGACCGGGACGCTATCGCTATCGATCGGCGCCGGCGCACCCACAAACTCGTCGTTAGTATCAGCGCCGGCGGCGGCACACACAGGTTCGACCCTCTCGATGCAGTTCCCCGGCGCGACCCGCTACACGACCAACGTCGCCCTCAACGCGAGCACGGACAACTACGGTCTGGAGGCCTGGTTTCGACCCGAGTCCCTCAGCGGCAGCCAGATTATCGCGATGAACGGAAACGGAAACGCGGGAGCAGGCTACGGGCTCTGGCTTTACAATGGAGCGTTCCGCGCCATCAAGTACCCTGCCAGCTACCTCAGCAGCGGCCTTAGCGCGACGGCCGGGCAATGGTATCATCTGGCGCTGGTAGTCACGTCTGGAGTCGGTAGGGTCTACGTGAACGGCCTGGCAAGCGATCCGCTCATACCCACCACGGGCGTACCGAGCGGCGGCTTCGCCATCGGTTCCGAACCGAACGGCAATAACCCGTTCAACGGTTATGTCGATGAGGTCCGCCTGTTCCACTTCAATCCCGGCGAATTCAGGTTTTCCGACCTGCTGGTTTACCCAACCAACCGCTGGCCCGAAGCGGCGTACACGGCGGAAGTCCTCGGTGACGACCCTGTGGCGCTTTACCGGCTGAATGAGACGGAAGGTCCGATCGCGGTAGACCTGGCGACCAATGCGGCCCCGTCAGCGCAGCAGGGCGCGCAGGACGCGGTGTACAGGAAACTGACGGTGCCGGTGGGAGAGACTCTCACCACCGTCGCCGGCCCGCCCTTGGTCGGCTTTGAGGCGGGAAATACGGCGCCCTACTTCGACGGCATCGACGACAACGTCTACCAGGTACTGCCATTATCCGGTTCCAGTTATTCCATCGAATTGTGGGTCCGCCCTTACAGGCTGCCGACCACGTTTGTTATGGAATACTTCGCGGGTCTCGGCGACAACACGGGCTTTGATGCCATAGGCATTGTCGGGAAATACACGGGCTTGCCGATAGGGGAAGGCAACGCGGGCAAGCTCGTCGTCTTCAACGGAGTGGGGGCCGTCATAGGATCCACCGTGCTCGCCACCAACTCCTGGAACCACGTCGCGGTGACCCGGAACGACAACACGGTGTCCCTCTATATCAACAGCGTCCTGGATGGCAGCGGCACGCTCACGCGCAGGGTCTCCAACGGCAAGTTCATCATCGGTGACAGGCCTGACACCCTGGGCACCCACCCCTTCGGCGGGGACATCGACGAGGTCGTTGTCTATGATCGCGCCCTGACGGCGGAGGATATCGGTTCGCACTATGGCCACGCTTATCTGGGCGATAGTCCCCCGGCCACCTCCACGCCGTACTCGCGCGCCGTGCTGGCAGATGACCCGCTGGCCTACTACCGGATGAACGAGACTAGCAAACCGTTCATGGCGGACATGGCGGCGACGGCGAGTCCGTCCGCGCAGAAGGGGGCGCAAATGGGGCTGTATCGGACCCAATTCGCGCTGCTGCCCGGGGCACTGGACCGGGCCGCGGGGCCATTGCTGAAAGGGTTCGAAGCAGGCAACAGCGCTCCCTTCTTCAACGGGGCCTGGACCGGCAACGAAGGCCAGCTCAGCACCACCAACAGTAACGCAAAGGCAACGATGCCCCCGATGGGAACCAATTACAGCATGGAAGTGTGGATCAACAGCACGCGCCTCGGCGATACGGCGGGCAACGGCGGCTATCTCCAGTACTTCATGGGCCGTGGCGGCGCCATGTTCGACACCCTGGCCGTCGGGGGGGAAAAAGTTTTCTGGGGAGCCAACTTGCTGGGCAAGCTAGTGATGTGGAACAACGTTAATACGGCCGTGATCGGCACGAGCGTGATGGCGACCCAGACATGGTATCACGTCGTCGCAACCCGGCAGGACGAGACCGTGTCGCTGTACCTGAACGGCGAGCCGGAAGCCTCGGGTACTCTGCCGCCAACCTTCAGCAACAGCGATTTCTATCTCGGAACGCGGCCGAACAATGTTTACCCGTTCCAGGGCTACATGGATGAAGCGGCCATCTATGACCGGGTGCTGACTGCCGAGGAGGTGCGCGCTCACTACCAGATGGCCCTTAGAGGCCCCCCGCGTGGCACGGTGATCATGATTCCATAGCAGGCGAGCGCCCGGTGTGGAAACCGAATGAGTACATGACGAGGCACACACTATGAAAGATGCGTTTCTGACCACACTCCGCGGCGGGAAGCCCCGTCGGCCCGTCTGGACCGCCGATATCAGCTACTGGCTGAACGGCCGCAAAGAGGACGGCACGGTCGATCCCGCGTGGGCGACCGAAGAGGGATACCTGAAGCTCCACCAGGAGCTCGGGATCATGCCCTACTACGACTACGCCCACTTCTGGGCCGGTTCGCGGGTCTTCGATGACAGCGTGACTCTGCATAACGAGTCGGCCGGTAACCGGTCACGCGCCATCATGCGCACACCGCTGGGCGACATGACCACCGAGGCCATGTACCTGCCCGAGAGCGCTTGCGGCGCCACCACGCGGCACTATGTCAATACGGCCGACGATCTCGACCGGCTCCTCCACGTCCTGGAACACTCGCGGCTGGTGCCGGCCAACCTGGACGACTTCGCGGCGCGCCAGGTCACATGGGCGCGCTATGGCGGCTACTCGTCTCTGGCCCTGCCGCGCTCGCCGCTGGCCTCGTTCTGCTACGAGTGGGCCGGACTTGAGAACGCGATCATGCTGCTGATGGACCACGAGGTGAAGGTGCGCCGCATCTTTGACCTCATCGCGGCGCAACAGGAACCGATCCTGGACGCCGTCTGCCGCCTGGCGCCACCGGTGGTGCATTTCGCCGACAACCTTTCCAGCGACAACTTCACCAGCCTTTACGACGAGTTCATGGCGCCAGGGCACCATCACCGACTGGAGCGGCTGCACGCCGCCGGGGTGAAGGCGGCGGTGCATCTGGACGGCATGATCCGCGGGCTGCTGCCCAAACTGGCGGCCGTGGGTTTCGACGCCGTGGAAGCGCTCACGCCCAAGCCGGTTGGCGACGTCGGTCTGGAGGAGATGCGCGGCGTGGCCGGGAGCGACCGTCTGATCCTCTGGGGCGGCGTACCAGGCGCCATGTTCGCGCCGCCCTACAAATGGGCCGACATGCAGGCGCACCTGGAGAAACTGCTGGCGTGCTGGGGCGGAACCCCCTTCATCATCGGCGTCGCCGACCAGGTACCGCCCGATGGCGATATCTCCTTCTGCCGCAAAATCGCGGAAATGCTGATGGCACGATTCGCCTGAACCGGTGTCGTCCTGGTTCCGTGGCGGTGTCGGGGGACGCTAAGCCGTCATCAGAGCAAACGGCAACAGTACAGGTTCCTCGCGGTTGGCGCCCGTTGCCAGGCGTTGGTCGAGCGTCTGGACCATGGCATCGGCAAGCTGGCGGATGCCGCTGACAACGAACGTGGCCTGTACCGGGCAAAGCATCGGGATTTCCAGACTGCGGTGCAGGACCAGGTGCAGTTCCCGCGGAATCTTCACGCCCAGTTCCAGCACGGCGGTCAACACCCCGCGCGCCGTGGTTTCCGGGAACGCGATCAGACCATCCGGGCGCTCGCGGGACTTCCATAGCGTTCGAAACTCGGAGTACCCGAAACGCTCCTGTCCAAAGCTTTCGGTCACATGGGCATTGGTGCCCGAACTGCGTATCCACTCGTCACGGAAAGACATGCCGTGGTGCCGCGCCGCGTCGAGGACCGCCTCGTACACCGCGGGATACTCGGGCACACTCTCGCCCTCGATCCGGCCAGTGGTGGCGAGCGGCATGATCGCACCGAGCGACCGGCAGCCCTGTTCCGCCAAGGCGCGCACGGCCAGCCGCATCCCTTGAGTCAGATCCTGGAACACGCGGTTGGGCACGTGGATGGGGCTGGCGACCACGTAGGGAATACCCGTACGACTCAGCCAGCGGATTTGAGGCCAAGCGGCCGAGCAGACCGCCACAGCCTGGAATTCACCCCGCCGATTGGCCGTCAGCAGTTGGTCCCAAGGCTCGGCCTGTTCAGCGGCGGAACGGTTGTCGCGCCACACGCGGACCTCCACGTTGCGATCATGGTAGATGCTGAGCATGGTCTCACGCAGGTAGCTCGTGAAGACGCCGTTTGGCAGTTCAGCCTTGTCGAATAGCGACACGGTCCGAAGGATGGGCTTGGCGCCGGCGACGACGGTGCCGCGACGGGGGGTGCGCGTGAGCACGCCTTCGCGGGCGAGCGTGGAAAGGGCCACCTGCACCGCGGAGGCGTCCACGCCCATCCACTCGGCCATGGTCTGGCCCGGCGGCAGCTTGTCCCCCACTTTGATCCGCCCCTCGGCAATCAGCCGCCGCACGTGATTGGCCACGCGGCGGTGAATCACCGCCGTATCAGACATGTCCAAGCTCTTGAACAACGCTTCCATGCCAAGCTCCAGCGGATCATCAGCGTACCGCAATCACCGTTCCTTTGGGAACCAAACGGAAGTGGTCGAGTGTGAGCGCACAGTGAGTCCAGGGCGAGGCATAGACTTTGTAGTGCACATCCGCACTCATGACGTCGCCGGCCTTTGACCACACGTAGTTGATTTGCGAGAACTCGCCGGACATACAGTTGACGTTGCAGTTCAGAATCGTTACGACGGTATTCGGTTCCGGACGGAAGCCGTCCGTATGGATCTCAAGGGTGCCGGCGAGGAAACCGTAGATCTCGGAGTGGATCGGGCGTATTCCGCCATCGGGTCCCAAGGTCAGCTTCAAGGTCCCCGAGGCGTATTGCTGATAGGACCAAACGTTCACGGAAGGTGACGTTCCCGCAATTTCCAGTGTCCCGGTCGCCCCGCCGCTGCCTCCCACATACAGCCAGTTGTTCGTGACGAGCAATGCGCCGCCTGTCATTCGGTACGTGCTCCTCCCGCCCACGGTTCGCCCAAGGAGAGCCCAGAGCTTGATGTCGTTGGTGCCGCCCGACTGATTGAAGGTGAAATCCCCGTCCACCCCGGCCCACCCCATCAGCAGACCGTCATAGTTGCCGTTGGCTGTGTTGGTAATGGTCAGGTAACCGCCGGATTGATTGATCGTCATCTTCTGGCCGCTCATCCCCCCAGTTCCCATACGAACGGCACCCGCGACGACGGTTCCGCCCGCAATGTTCCACTCACCGGTGGATGCTGCAGTCCCTGGGCCACCCATGCTTACCGCCGCCACGTTGGCGGTCCCGCCCAGCATGTTCCACCGTGAATACTTGCCCCCCCCGTCATACGGGAGAATCACGCCGCCG
>JAQULY010000015.1 GCA_028718445.1 Kiritimatiellia bacterium | reverse complement strand
GGCGTGGCGATAATCCCGAACTGCACCTCGTAGGGCGCATCGAACTTGGCCGGCTTATCGATCATCACAATCCGCAAGGTCGCCCCTTCTTTCCCATTCTCCACCCGGATGATCGTCATCGGATCCTGGACGAAGAACTGGTTGTCCGCGCCGTTCAGCCACTGAATGCCACCGTCGCCGTTGCCCAGCCAGATCGGCCGCGTCTTCGGACCGGTGTAGCCTTCCGGCTTCAGCTTGCCCGTGGTCCGCAGCGAATAATCCATCGGATTGATCACGTCGGTGAATTCACGGGTCAACGGAAGCTCCAGCTCCATCGACGCAATCTCCGCTTTGCCGCGCGGCGTGACGGTCAGCGTGTTCCACACCAAACCGTCATATTCCGCCCAAACCGCGTTGCGAACCGCCAGGCTCCCGCTCTCCAACTCGCGGATGTTTTCCACGCGCGTCCGGTTGGCCTTCGTCCATTTGACTTTTGCCTCCAGCGCGGCCGTGTCCAGCGTCTCCCCGGCCGCCGTCTTCACGACCACGCGCATCGGCGCGCGCAAGATGGGATAGTCCAGGGTCGTGATCTTCGCGGGCAGAAGCCGCCGGTTGAAATCGTAATCCCGCCCCCACACCCGAACCATGTCGTTCGTGACCGCCATGTCCGTCCACGGATACGGTACCATGTCGTAGTCCATATCCTCCCAGCCGCACCGGGTATTCCACCATTCCGGCAATGGCGGATACTCGCAGTTGACCGCCATCTCGTATGGCTTCATTCCGGGCGCCTTGATGACCACGCGCCCTTCATAATCGCCGGGAACCCACCCCTGGGTGGAAAACTCCAGCACCGGCTGATACGAGGTGAATTTGTTGTAGGTCTTTCTGAACACTTTCTTTTTTTTCGTCTGGTCGATCACATCGAGCGTCACGCTGGCTTTCTTGGGCTCCGCCGCGCCGATGAAGGAAATGTCCATCTCCAGTTTCATCAGTTCCTTGCTGCGATACCGGCGCACGAAAATATCCGGCTCGGTGGGACGGATTACCGGCAGCGTGGTGACATGCACGACCTTGCCGGAGCCCGCATCGGTCACGGTGAACGCAATCTTTGTCGTCGCTTTGTCCACCACCCGCCCCTCGAAGCGGCAGGCCGCGCTTTCGCCCGGTTTCAGGGTCAACTCCTTCTTGGCCTTCAATTCGCCTGAATCGGTGGCCATCTCCGCGACCACCTTCTTTTCGGCCGCGCAGAGATTCTTGAGCCGCGCCGCAAACACGGCCTGCCCGCGCGGCAGGTACCCCGTATCCTCCAATTGCACCACGATGCCCTGGTCGCCCGCGAACAGCACCTCACCTTTGGGACGGAAGCCGTCGCACGCCTGCCAGGCATGGGATTCCTCGATGATCTCCCGCCACATTCGGCCAAAGTTCATGTACTTGACGTCTCCCGGCTCGGGCCTTGGGATGTTCGGCGACAGGTTCTTCCACGGGATCGCCGTTTCAACCGCCCAGCCATCGAGTGTCAGAGTGGACTTGCTCCTGGCGCCGGACTCCCACCCGACAGTAATCCCTTTCATCTTCCCCTGCTTGCCCCCCCAGATGCAGTCGAAAACCGTGCCAAGCGAGTTGACCTGAATGGTGTAGTTGTCGCCGCCAGGACACACGGGCGACATGAATTCGATATCAATGCTGTCATCGAAATCGATGTTGGCGTCATGCAGGGTCTGGTTCTTCCTGAGCATCACCTGGATGATGGCCGGGTTGTCCTTAATGCTCGCCGGTGGCGGGCTGAGGTGGGCCACGTAGAGGTTTTCATCGTCATACGTGACCCAGAAAGCGGACTGGTTATTGGCGACATTTGCCATCCTGTAATCGGTATCCTGCGAATAACCGTTCACACCGGCCTGACCGAGTTCGCCGACTCCGGCCAGTCCGGTAATCCGCGCGGCATTGTCCCACTCGCCTTTGTTCATGACGCCGTCTATGACCGGCGGGTGCTTCGTTTTCACGACCGAGATCATCTTCTTCAGGTCGCCCGCCCCGTAGGATCTTCTAGCCAGGTCCGTCGCGTTGGTCCCGCCCGTCTCCTGCGCGAACAATCCGGTCACAATTAACCATCCTGCGCAGAGGCTCGCAGTTCCGATTCGTTTGCCTTGCATCTGGTTTCTCCTTTCCAACTATTCCTTCTCAAGCACAATCATCCGGTAGTTCCACTTCGTCATGGGGAAGACCAACTCCTCGCCCTCGATCTTCGCGTATTCCTCCGGACGCGGGAAGAACACGCCCTTCTCGATCTCTTCCCCTTTGTCGTTCTTCGCCTTCTCCAGGCGGAATCCGCTGCTATGTACAGCGTTCGTGGCGGTGAGGCTGTCGGGCGAACCCAGCCCGATCTTTTTCCAGTCCGGCTTCAGGCGCATGACGCCCTCCCAGACGGTGTTGTTGTAGACGACCATGACCACCCGGTCCTTCATCCGCGCGACGTCCCTTCGCTCCGCTTCGGACACGTTTCGCAGCGCCATCGTGCTGGCGATGTACGGAGGCAGGTACTTGCCCATGTTGAAATACCCGCTGGCGTATCCATAACTCATTTCGCCGCCGGGTGTAATCTGGGAAGGCCGCGCAATGTAGAAGGACGCATGCATGTTCTCGTCGGGCAGCTTGACGATGTCCTGATGCCAATAGGGAAGGAACTGACACACCCAGTCCCCCAGATTGTATTTGGCGAATGCCTCTTTCGCCCTTTTACAGACCGCGTCCATCGGGCCGCCACTATCGAGGTGCCAACTCGTCGGCGTATTGTCGTGCAGCAATTCCAGTCCCTGGAACTGGTCGATAACCGCTTCAGGGCCGCCGTTGGCGGCCACCCACTTCCGGTTCAGGCGCCCTCCCCCCAGAACCCTGACCGGCCAGCCGAAGTTGTGCCCCATATACACGGCGCGGAACACGGCCGGGTCCACCACACCCAGATAGGTTTGCTGCTGTTCGTTGATCCGGCTGCCCAGGTTCTCGCCATCCCAGATACCGGTGCCGAAGGCCTCCGCCGACATGTCCGGCATCGCGCACATATGGATGACGATATGGGCTTCATCCGCCGCGAACCGGTGATTGTCCAACGCAATGTTGTACAGTCGCTTCATCACATCACGCAGGCAGAGCATCCTGCCGCCCGGTCCGTCGATATACAAGGCGTGCAGGCCATATTTGTCCTGATACCGCTGGTGGCGCCACACGAAGAAGTCGCGCGCGACCTTTGATTTCAGATCGGTGGTGACCATCAGCTCGCGCGAACGCGGATTGGCGCGGAATTCGTCGGCAAAGAGGTACTCCCTGTTTTTCGCCGCGTCCTTGGCCAGCGCTTCCGGAGTCACGTTGAAGGGACTGGTATGCACGTAAGGGCCGTTCCCCTCACCCCCGCCCCCGCCATAATAATCCCTGCCGGGGTCCGCCGCCGGCACATACTCCAGACCATCCGGATACCAACCGCCATTGCCCATTTGCGTGATTCTTTTGAAGACGGGCGTATGCAGCAGCTTGGGCCTGGCGGGCGTGGCCATCAGCCCGAATTGGACTTCGTAAGGCGCCTTGAAAGCGGTGGGCGTGTCGATCATCGTGAGCCGCAGGGTCGCGCCTTCCTGGCTGACATCCACGCGAATCCCCTTGCGAAACTCCTTGATGAAATACCTATTATCCGCCCCGCCAAGCAATTGAATGCCGCCGTCGCCGTTGCCGAGCCAGATGGGCCGTTCGAACGCGCCGGTATAGCCTTCCGGTTTGAGCTTTCCGGTGGTGCGCAGGGAATAATCGCAGGGATTGATCACATCCGTGAATTCCCTGGTCAACGGCAGTTCCATCTCCAGGGATGCGACGTCCGCGTTCGCGCGCGGCGTCACCTTCAGCGTGCACCACAGGAACCCGTCATACTCCGCCCAAAGGCTGTTTTCCAGCGACACCGCCTTGCCTTCCACCAACATCCGGCCCTCGATCCTGGTCCGACGGATCTTCGTCCATTCCGCCTTGGCGTCGACCGTGGACGTGTCGAGGACTTCGCCATCCGCCGTCTTGACCACCACGCGCATCGGCGCGCGCAAGATGGGCTGCTCCAACGTGGTGATCTGCTCGGGCAGGAACCGCTTGCCAAAACAATAGTCCCGCCCCCATGCGCGGATTGTGTCGCCAGCGACCGCCATGTCCGTCCACGGATACGGAACCTTGTCCTTCTCCATGTCCTGATAGCCGCAGTTGTTGTCCCACCACACCGGCAGGGGTGGATACTCGCAGGAAACCACGGTCTGATACGGCTTCATGCCGGGCGCGGTGAACACGAACCGCGCCTCATAATCGCCAGGCACCCATCCTTTGGTGGACAGCTCAAACGACGGCTCGTAGGAGTCCAATCCTTTAAAGGTCTTGCCGAACACTTCTCTCTTCGTCGCCTTCTCCGTCACCGTCAGTTTGACACGTACCTTCTTGATGTCGGCCGCGCCGACAAACGCAATATCCGTTTCAAACTTCATGATTTCCTGACTGCGATAGCGACGGACATAGATATCCGGCGTGGTCGGACGGATCACGGGCAGCGTGGTAACATGGACCGGCTTGCCGCTCGTCGCGTCCGTTACGGTGAACGCGATCTTGGTGGTGGCAAAGTCCGAGATCATGCCCTTGAATTCATACGGCGCGCTTGCGCCCGGTTTCAGGGCCAGTTCCTTCCTGTCCTTCAACTCGCCGGAATTCGTGGAAGTCTCGACGATGACCTTTCTCTCCGCGGCATAGCGGTTCTTGATCTGCGCGGCCAAACGGGCCTGTCCCCTGGGAAGGTTGCCTGTATCTTCGAGCTGAACCACAATTCCGTCGTCGCCCATGAAGCAGACCTCGCCGGCCGGCGACGGGGCATCGTCCACCGCCCAGGCGTTGGACTCCTCGAGCATCTCCCTCCACAACCGGCTGAAGTTCATATACTTTACTTCACCGGTCTGGGGCTTTTTGATGTTTGGACCGAGGTTCTTCCAGGGAATCGCCGTTTCAATCACCCACCCGTCCAGCGTCAACGTGGACTTGTTCAGAACACGCGGATCCCAACCAATGGTAATACCCGGTAGATGGCCCAGATGTTTGTCCATCAACGCTTTCTCCCAGGCGTAGTTCTCCATGTTCCACACGCATTCGAAGGTGGTGCCGATGGAATTGACCAGGATGGCGTACTTGTCGCCGCCGGGATAAACCGGATCGATGATATCGATGCCGATGCAGTCATCAGAGTCGGTATTGGCGTCATGCAGGGTTTGACTCCTTCTAAGCATCACCGCGATCAGAGCGGGCGAGTCCTTGATACGCTCGGGAGGCGGGCTGTGATGGGCGACGTAGAGGTTCTCGTCGTCGTAGGCGATCCAGAAGACGCTCTGCTCGCTGGCCATGTTCTCCACCGGAGGAGTTGCGCCTGCCTGCCCGCTTTTTCCGTTCTTGATCAATCCCGTGACGCGGACGGCGTCATCCCATTCGCCGGGGGACATGATGCCGTCTATGGCCGGCGGCTTCCCGGCTTTCACCACGGAGATCAGCTTTCGCAATTCGCCCCGCGCGTACGGTTTCCTGGCTGCGGCTATTGAATTCGTCGTGCCCGCCGCGTGCGTCAGCCAGCAGGCCGCGATCCATCCCACGCACGCCAATAGTGCTCGTCCTCGCTGATTGTTCATCGCCAGGCCTTCCGCTATGTCACTTCTGCTCCAACACGATCATCCGGTAGTTCCATGGCGTCATCGGGAAGATGACCTCTTCACCTTCGATCTTCGCGTATTCCTCCGGACGGGGGAACAGCACGCCCTTCTCGACTTCTTCGCCCTTCTCGTTCTTGGCCTTATCGACGCGGAAGCCGGTGGAATGGATGGCGTTCTCCGCCTTCAATCCCTCTGCCGAGGCAAAGCCGAGCTTGCTCCAATTGGGCTTCAGCCGCAGTTCGCCCGACCAGTCGCCGTCGTTGTAGACAACCAACACCGCCTTGTTCTTCATGGCCGCCAGATTCGTCTGGGCTTGCGCCACGGCCTGCCGGTTCCGTAACCGCATGGCTTCAGGCAACTGGCGGGACTGGTACCGCTCGAAATAGGCGTCAATCGCCTCGGGCGCAGCTCCGAGCAACTGCTTGGGGTGGGCGATGAAGAACGAGGCATACATGTTCTCGCGAGGCAACGTGACGACATCCTGCTTCCAGTAAGGAAGGAACTGATACACCCAGTGATTGAGCTGGTGCCTGGCGAAGGCGTCGTTCATCCGCTGGCAGACGCCCTCGTTCGCGCCGACGAATTGCCAGCCCACATTCCCGCCCTGATCATGGAGCACCACCAGCCCCGACAATTGGTCGATGACCGCCTCCGGACCGCCGTTCGCCGCCACCCATTCGGGCTGGAGCCGTCCCTGACCCAGAAACCACAGAGGCCAACCGAAGTTGTGCCCCATGTATTCGGCCCGGAACGTGGCCGGTTCCATCACGCCGCGATACGTCGGCTGCTTCGAGTTGATGATCGAGTTGAAGTTCTCCCCGTCCCAGTTGTACGTTCCGAATCCCAGGTAGGCCATGTGGGGCATCCCGGACTGGTGCACGCCGATCGGCTGCTTCCGCGGCTCGAATTTCGGATTGCTCAAAGTAACGTTATAGAGCCGTTTCATCATCTCCCGCGTACCCAGGATCGGCTGCATGGTGGCCACCGTGCCGTCCCGGCGGCGGTAGATGGCGCCGGCATTCGTGTTGGCGGTCATCACTTCGTTGGGCGAATCATAGTAAAGCCCGGCGTAGCCGTACTTTTTCTGGTAACGCCAATGCCGCCAGACGTAGTAGTCGCGGTAGCTCTTGGATGCCTGCGTGGTCTGAGCCACGCCGGCCGGCCGTTCGGCAGCATTCGCCAGCCATTCGTCGCCGAAATTCTCGTAGTCCTCCGAACCCGCGGCGTCCACCCCGATATTCGCGGGCGAGAGATGCAGGTAGAGCCTGCCGCCCGCGCCGCCGCTGTAGTAGTCCGTTCCCGGATCGGCGGCCGGCATGAATTCGAGCCCTTGCGGGAACCAAGGCCCCCCGCCTGCGGCCGCAAAACCCTGTTCGTTGGCTCCGCTGTATTCGGGCGTACGCCAGGTCTTCGGCCGCACGGGCGTGGTCATGAAGCCAAAGGAGATCTCGTGCGGCGCGGCAAGATCGGTGGGCACGTCGATCATGACGATCCGCAGCGCAGCCCCTTCCGGAGTGACCTCCACGCGCACCACTCGCTTGGGGTCGTTGACGAAGAAGAAGCCATCGGTCTCGCTGAACCACTGGATGCCGCCATCGGCGTTCCCCAACCACACGGGGTGGAGCGGGCCGGCAAATCCCTCCGGTTTCAGTTTGCCCGTCCCCCGCAATGAATAATCGTGGGTGTTGATGACGTCGCTGAATGCCTTGGTCAGGGGTATTTCCAGCTCCATGGCCGCGATCGTGACATTCGTGTGCGGTTCGAGCCGAAGTGTGCTCCAGAAGAACCCGTCATAGTCCGCCCACACGCTGTTCTTGAGCTTGAGCGCCTGGTTCTCGATCGCCCGCTCCGCTTCCACGTGCGTGCGGCTGGTCTTGGTCCATTGCGCTTTCACGTCCGCCACGGCCGTGTCCACCACCTGGCCATCGGCCGTCTTCAGGACCACGCGCATCGGCGCCCGCAGCATGGGCTGCCCCAAGGTCATGATCTGTTCGGGATAGAACTTGCCGCCGAAGCGATACTCCCGTCCCCACACGCCGATGGTGTCGTTGGTGACATGCATGTCCGTCCACGGGTACGGCACCGTGTCGGTGTCCACATCCTCGAAGCCGTATCGGTTGTTCCACCATTCCGGCAGCGGCGCATGCCGGTGAGGCAGGTGCATGTCAAAGGGCTGCATGCCGGGCGCGGTGAAAACGAAGTGAGCGTCGTAGTTGCCCGCGGCCCATCCTTTTGTGGCCAGTTCGATCGAAGGATCGTACGAGGCGAATCCCTCAAAGGTCTTGCGGAACAGCTCCTTGCTGGTTCTGGGGTCGCTGATATCCAGCGCCACACGGGCCTGGGCGAGGTCCGCGGCGCCCATGAACGTCAGATCCAGGTCGAACGCGACGGCGTCGCGGCTCCGGTAGCGGCGCGCATACACGCCGGGCCGGGTCGGACGGATCACCGGCAGCGTGGTCACATGGTACGCGTTGCTGCCGGCCGCATCCGTAACGGAGAAGGCGATCCATGTAGTCGCCGTATTGACCACCCGCCCTTCGAATGCGTATGGCAGGCTCCCATTGGGCGGCAGTGACAGTTCCTTGCGGTCCTTCAGTTCGCCCGAGTCCGTGGCGACCGCCGCCACCACTTTCCGCTCTTTCGCGGAACGGTTGAGGATGCGCGCCTTGAATGCCGCTCTTCCGCGAGGCGGATAGCCCGCATCGTCGAGCTGCACGACCACGCCCTCATCGCCCTGGAAAAGCACCTCGCCGGCCGGGATGTTGATGCCAACTTGTCCGTTGCCGTCTTCCCCCTTCTTCGGCTCCAGTTCGGAGTCCGCGCCCATGTCGAACATCTTCCAGACGTGCGACTGCTTCATCACTTCCTGCCAGAGCCGCACGAAATTCATGTGCAGCACGCCGCCCGGCGCCGGCTTGGCGAGGTGCGGCCCGAGATCCTTCCAGGGAATCGCCAGCTCCAGGGTCCAGCCGTCCAGGGTCAGCGTGGACGCATTGGCCACCTTGGGATCCCAGCTCAGATTGATCCCTTTCAACTTCGAACCTGGCGCGCGGTAGCAATGATAGCCATCATGCGCCACTTCATACGTGGTGCCGAGCGCGTTTACGTAGATCCAGTACTCGTCGCCATAGGGGTACGGCTCGACGATCGAGATGCGAATGCTGTCGTCCCAGTCCACGTTGCTGTCGTGCTGGGTGACCGTGCGTTTCAGCATCACCGGGATCAGCGCGTTGTTGTCCTTAATGCGCGCCGGCGGCGGGCTGTGGTGGGCGATGTAGAGCTTCTCGTCGTCGTAGGTCACCCAGAACGTGCTCTGGTCCGCCGCCACGTTCTCCATGCCGTAGAAGGCGAAGATGGCCGACCCGCCGACGGTCAGTCCGCTCAGCGCGGCTGCCGCATCCCACTCGCCCGGTTGCATGATGCCGTCAATTGTCGGCGGCGCCGGGGTCTTCACCACGGCGATCAGCTTCCGAAGATCACCGTGGCGGTACTTGCGGCGCGCGGACTCTCCCGTCTCCCCGGCGCGAACCGGCAGACTCGCAGCCGCCAATCCCATCGCTACGGCCGCTACAAACCATCTCGACATCAGACTATGCATACTTCACCTTTCGTCTTTCGCCCCAATCTCCGCGAACACGCACCATACACCCGGTTCACCGGCTTCCGTGCATACCCATCCTACCGGCGCTCCCGGCGCTGGATCGTTGTTGAAGACCAGACTGCCCTTGCGCCACACGCCGTTGGTCGGAGCCGCCGCGCCCATGAAATGCAGCGTGGTCTGGTGTTGCGAATAGTAGTTGCCGCCGCCCGACGCGGCCGACGGGTCGCCGGTCGTCCCCGCCCAGCGCGGGCCGCTCAGGTAGGGCGACGCGAAGGGTCCGTCCGTGATGACGATTGGGTATATCTCCAGATAGCCCGAGGCATCGGCGAAATAGCCGGTGCAGTTGATCTGGTGCAGACCCGGTTCCTTGACATAGAACGAAAGCGTGGCCCGTGCCAGGCCGCCGCGCGTGTCGGCGGGTGACGCCAGATGGCTGATCTCCAGCCATTTCGTGAAGTGCGCCACATCGTCCGGCATCAGGCAGTCGAACAGGATTTGTTTCATATTCTCGCTGCGGTAGAAGAACGTGAGATGATAAAGCCGGTCCGGCAGCGCCTCGAAATTCAGTTGCGCACTGAACTGGGTCTGCTCGTTCTTCCTGAACTTGTCCGGTTCGGCGATCGTGTAACGCTTCCCTATCAGCCCCTCAAACCGGGCCTCCACATTGGTAGCCGTGACGTTCACGGAACTGCCGTAAGCGTGGAAGACGGCATGGTCGTCCGCGTTGCTTGTCCGACTGACGGGATCGAACGGCATCGGGTTGCGGTTCTCGTACCCGACGCTAGCCATCTGCCTCGGAGCGGCCATATCGTCCATCAGTCGCATGCGGGCATCGCTTAGCGCCGCCGTTCGTAGCGGGTTACCCCGCAGACCGCCCTCCAAGCCCTGCGCTTTACCGCCCAGGATGCCGCCCCCGGCACCGCCGAAGACGCCATTTTCGCTAAACGTTTGTGGAAACGCGTCGAAGATGTAGCGGGGCCGCCAAGCGGTCCAGTGTTCCACGCCGGACACGGATACTGCATACGTGGCCGGATCCTGGTTTCTTACTAAGGGAATACCGCCATACTCTGCGCCAAAACGGCATGCTGTGAGCACGACCATGCCGGGCTTGGACAGTTTGAACCATGACTGGTCGGCGACGGGGCTTCCATCCACGCCAACGGGCGACAGCAGGACGTTGTTGACAAAAAAGCGCGCGCCCCCGGCGGCCTCGATGCCGTCCTCCACGCCGCCGCCCTCGCACCAGCCGCCTGACCACCACCGATCCCGGGTCATGCCGGTCAAGGTATCAACGAACACACTGTCGGAGAGCCCCTTGAAGAGATTGCAGTCGCCGATCTCGATATCGCTGAACCCCACGTACATATTGGGCGTGGCGCAACTCGCCATCACGTACTGCCCGCTGCTGAAGCGGCAGTGCTCGAAAACGGCCCTGCCGGTCCAGGAACAGTTCACGTTGGTGGTCCAGCAACGCACCACGTTCTGGAAGTTCTGAAAGGAGAGGCCGCTGATGCGCGTCGAGATGGTTGGGCATCCTGAGACGTCGAACACCGGCACATTCGTACCGGCGCCGATGATCGTCGCGCCGTCGCCTTCCAGATTGAGTCCGATCAAAGCGTGGTGTTCCGACGTGATGGGACGCTTGAGGCGATAGACGCCCGGCGGAAATAGAATCGTGCCGGGCGCCCAGTAGTTCTTCCGTCCGCGGCGTACCGCGGCCAGGAAGGCACCGGTAACAGCTTCGGTATCGTCCACGCCATCGCCAATCGCCCCGTAGTCCTTAACGTTCAGCACGTACGATTCGTTAAGCACCTCCCAAGTCCCGGCCTGCCGGCGGTGGAAATTGCCCGTGGCTTTCAGCAGGATCATGGCGCCATCCGCCGGCGCGGGTAACGCATCGCGCTCCTGCACCGTGGCGACGACCATGAAATTGGAGACCGTCTCCATGCCCACTGCCGGCCATGCCCCGCCCAGCCATCCCGCCATGCACAGGACTCCCAGACGTGTGACACAGATGAGCTTCCTCATAAACACACTCCCTCCGGCGCTCAAAAAGTCATTCGGCCTCGGCCCGCAGGAAATCGAGAATCAGGTATTCGCCTTTCTTGGCAGTCAGGCATTCCGTGGCGCTGACGAAGGAGAGACCGAGGTAGTAGAACTTGACCTCGAACGCATGCTGTCCGCCGGCGAAACCAAAGGTCTTGCGCAGATCGTAAGCGCGGTAATCGAAGAAAGGCTGCCAGTGCATCTCCGTCAGGTTGACGCTCCGGCCGCTGGCGCTATCCGTCACCTTGACGGCGTAACCGCAGGCCTTGAAGCCGGCGTCGGCGATCCGCCAGGTCAGCCACGGCGTCTTGTCCAGATCGAACAAGACGTTCTTCACGAGGACATGCGGCCAGCAGCCGTCCTCGGAATCAGACCCGATGCGCTTGACAATCGCCATGCGGGTTCCGGCCTGGGCCACGGCGAGGCGATCAGAGTTGGGGGCGGAAGTGCCGTCCATGAAAGCCTCGACATCCCAGGGACAGCGCGGCGGCACGAGGTCCACATACTTGGCCGGATCGGTCTGCTGTGCGTGGCCCTTCTCTTCCTTGGCCAGATTGTAGCTCATGACCCCAGGCTCGGACACGGGCAGTTTGGCGGCGGCCGCGACCGCCGCGGCGAGAGCTTGCTCAGTCTCCGCGGCCGTGGGCTGGTTGGTTCCGTAGTCCGTCGCGCCGCTGCGGTTGGCCGCAGCCTGGATCATGGCGTCTGGCAATTGACCGGCGAACTCGCCGGTATTGTCGGCCACATCGAAGCGCAACATGCCGGGGCGAACACCCTTGAAATACGTCGCGAGATCGAGCCGCTTGTCCACCTGCACAGCCGGCACACCGGCCAGCTCGCAGTTCGAGATGGCGATCTGGTTAGGAATTTCTTCGCAGTACACGGCGCAGGCGCGCTGGTTGTTGCCGAGGGCTGAGACCCAGCAGCCGTCGAGCACGACCTTGGGCCCCCCCAGAAAACGCGCGCGCTTGGCGAAATTGACCACCGCTGTGTATCCCGCGCCCTCGCCGCCGAAACGGAAGTCGCGGCACATCACCGAGCCGTAGTTGTCGATCCAGCGCTGGTCGCAACCGTTCACCAACGGCACACCGAGAACCTTCTCGCAGGTGAGATAGCCGCTGCGGTTTTCGATCACCGCCATGTCCTTCATGTCGGAGGAGGCCGTGATCCAGCAGTCTCGCAGCATGCAGCCGTCGCACCAGTTGATCAATGCCTGGCGGCACTGGTTGAAGGCACAGCGCTCGATGTGGGCCGACGTGGAATTGCTGCGCTGACGGAAATGCACGGCGGCGCCGTCGGACGAAGCGAACTCGCAGTTGCGCACCGTGAACATGCCCTGGTCAGTGTTGCCGTTTCCGATCGAGACTTGGTCCTTGCCTCCCTGGAAGCGGAGGCCTTCGATCGTGATGCGCCAGGCATCGGCATGGAACAGATCGATGTTCTTGTCGTTCGAGAAGATGAGCGGCTTGCCCTCTCCACGCACCTCGCCGGCAGTGACCTTAATCGTCTTGCCGATCTTGTAGCTGCCGGCGGGAATAACCAGCGGCAGGCGCGCGGCCGCGGCGTAGTCCATGGCCATCTGCAGCCAGGTACTGTCGTCGTTGTCGCCATTGCCGGCCCGTGCGAACAGCTCCCGTACATCCACCACCCCCTTGGGCTCGCTGCAGAACCGCCGCATGACCGGCGGCAGCCTCTCGATCGACCACACCTCGCTGACCGTGTTGTCCTGGAGCAGATAGCGGCAATGGGCCGGCCACCCCAGCGCATCCGCAAAATAGGCGTCCGGATTAATCGCCGGATCTAGCAGCAGGACCGACGCATCGACCAATCCCGAGCAGTTCCGGACCGTGATCATATTGGGGACTTCGACGCAGTAGATGGCGGCCTTGCGCTTCGGGTTGCCCAGACAGTAGATGGGGCAGTCTTCCAGGACGATGGAATTGGGAACGACTGGATACTTGCGGGCATAGGCGGCGAAATTGACGATGGGGGTGAAGCCCGCGCCCTCGCCGCCAAAGCGGAAGTTCCGGCATGTCACGGACCCGTAGTTGTCGATCCAACGCTGATCGTTTTCCCAGTTCGTCATCGGAACCCCGAGTATCCGTTCGGCGATCAGGTAGCCGCGGTTCTCGATCACGGCCTTGTTCTTCATGGTGGAGCGTGTGGAAATCCAGCAGTCGCTGAGAACCGCCATATCGCACGTGTTGCGCAGCACCTGCTCGCAACCCAGAAATTCGCAATCCACTATCTTGAGCAGCGTTGACCAGCTTTCTTCACTCGAGATCGCGCAGACGTTCTGCCCGTAGAACTGGCAGCGCTGCACCAGCAGGTGGCCCGAGTCGAGATTGTGGGTGTTGAAGACGATCGCACGTGCTCCGCCCAGAAACAGCAGTCCGCTGATCTGCACGCGCCACGTGGCGCCGTTGGTGTGGGCCACGAAGATATCCTGGTCCGGCTTGTCGGGCTTGAGGGCGGCGTTACCTTCGCCCCGGAAGCGCATGTAGTGAGTAACCGGCAGCGGAGCAGTAAGCCGGTAGGTTCCGGCGGGAAACAGCACCTCCGGCTGCACGCCATAGTAGGGAGTCTCCGGAATGGTCTGAGCTGACGTGCACGCCGGATCTCTGGCCGCCGCCTCCATGGCTTTCAGAATGGACGCCGTGTCGTCGGCCTGTCCGTCGCCCTTGGCGCCGTAGTATCTGACATTGTAGATGACCGGCGGGCCGTTCGGAGTCTCGGTAGCTTCATCGGCATACGCCCCCGCTGCCAAGCACGCAACCAGAATTGCCACAACCGTTGACACCGCTCTCCGCGCGATACTCATGGGTGGATCTCCTTCTTCATTGGACATTTCATGTTGGGTGTTGGATATTGACGCAGTCATCTGTTCCCAGATAGCACCCCCGCCCCATACGCAGGCAGCGATACGTCAAATCGCAGTGCGCCGCCGGTGCCGGGCTGCACCGCGCGCGGAGCCTCGCCTTCCGCATGCCACATCCATGTTCTGGGAGCAAGGCCGGCATGCGCCTCGAGGTCAAGCGCTACGTGAATGCGGCTGCGCTTGGGAGCGCTGTTGGCCAGCGCGATCGCCAGTCCCTTGGGCGAGCCGTACACGCAGCCCTTGCCGCCCCTTACCGCGAGGCCGCGTCGATCCAGAAAGCGGGCGTGGTTGACACAAGCCGCCGTCTCCCGGCGCAGCGCGGCGAGGCGCCGGACTTGATGAGCCAATGCCGGGACGTCCGACAACCGGCCGGTCATGTCGCGGGTCGCGACCGCGAAGAAGGCTCCCATCGCGAAGGCCTCCGCAATCACGTCGAACTGGTTCTCGTCAATGCACCAGACCGGTAACATCGAGGGGAGCACATAACGCATGAAAGAAAGGTTGCCCCCAAGATTATCGCGCCACATCCAGGCCCACCACAGGTCGATATGCTGCGTGTTGTAGAGATCGGGTAACTCGGCGACGGTGTAGGCGGACTTGGAGCGGGCGCGCGTCATCCTCGTCACCTCGGCGTACCAGTCGTAGGTCCGCTGCCACGCTTCCCAGGGAGAGGCATGACCGTGTTTGCGCGAAAGGCAGTAGTTCCATTCGGCCCCCTGGTCCACGGCGATCGAATCGAAGCCGAGGTCGAACGTGCGCGCGAGCACCTTGTTTGCATACGGGCGGTAGCCGTCGGCGCCGCAGCAAACGGCGTGAGAGCCCATTTCATAGCCTGGGTCGCCGTACCATCCACCGTCAAAATTGAAGCACTGGAATCCGAACATCCCGACCCCGAACAAGCTCTCCTGCACGAGCGGCTTCAAGCTGGGCCAGGTGGAATTGTATTCGCAGGCCAGGCGCCAGTTCACGAACGAGGAAACCGAGCAACCCAGTTTCCGCACGGCCGCCAGCGCGGTCTTGAGTTCGCGCCTTCGGGCAGCCGGCATCTCCCAAAAGCCCCCCCGGTCTGGCCGGCCGTAGACGGCCGCCGTCTTGTCCCAGAACATCAGATCGCGGATGCCGTAACGCCTCGCGTCCCGCGCGATCGCCGGTAACTCGGCGAATTCGTGATAGCGCTCGCCCGCGAAATCGTGCGTATGCACATGAAACAGCCCGATGCGCTCGCGTAGCGCCCGCGGCGTGTCGCACGGCTGCCACCAGGTCGAGAGCCACTTCCGGAAGCGGTCGGCCGTGTCATGCCAGTCGCCCTGATGCACCCCCACCCCGCACTCGCAACTGGTCCAGGTTTGGCCGGGCTCGACGAAAACGCCGGTCGCCCAGGACCAGGTCAGACAGGCATCTTCGCGCTCGTACAGCGGGTTCTCGAAGACCAGGATGTGCGGCGAGGGGCGCTTCTCATACTTGATGTAACTGAGCCCACCGGCCGGATCGCTCATATCCATCAGCGGCAGCATCTGGCCCGGGTCGTAGGCGAAACGCAGATGATGATGCCCGAAGGTATGCGTGGATTTCCCGGCCAGGCGCAGGCGCCCGTATATGTCGGTCTCGAAAGCCTTGCTGGTGGCGACGATGTCGCGGCCTCTGCCCTGCCTTTCCCTGCGACCGCCAAGCCAGGGGAACCACAACTCATGAACGCGATAGGGGCTGGCGTTGCGGATCTCGGCGCTGAAGAATGCCTCGGCGCTGCCTTCAGGCAGCCGGATCCGGACCGTCAGGAAGACCCCGGTCGCCTGGCCACGGTAACGCAGTTCCGGGAATGCGATCGTCAGCGTGTCGCCCTGGCTGTCAAAGGCCGGACGCCCGGCCTCGTGCGAGTAGAGCGGCCGGGACACGTGCTCGGGCGTCGGCACGATCAGTTTGGCGAGACGCGCCCCGCGCGCATCTCCCAGATACCGCTTGCCGGTCTTGAGGTCCGCTATCTGCAGTACGCTGCCGGCGCCGGCGTCCAGTTCCAGCCGCAGCAGCCCGTTATCCATGCTAACCGCTTTGCTCATTGTGCCTCCGAATTGCAGAATGCATGCCAACTATCGCTCGCGCAGGCGCACCCGTACGTTACGCATTGTCGCGCAACATCTTAGATGTTCCGCGAGGCGGTTCCCGCCCCGTGCCGCGCCGTCTCACGCATGCGCCAGTATCATGGTACTGGTATTCTATGCGTTTACGCGTATGCACCCGCGTCTCAACCCACTCTTATATCAATGTGATAGTATTCTTTGGCCGTGAGGTCAAGCGGATGTTTGCCACAGCGGATGTTTGCCACGCCGAACCCGCGACTCGAATGAATCAACACGGCCTTCAGGCGGAAGTCGCTGAGAGGGCGTCTGCGCCCCCTGTTGGGGGGCCGTGGAAATCGCGGCGTGTTTACGGAGCGCCGCAACTCGCGTCCGGCCACGCTGCCAGCACTTGCACGTCCGCCTCCGTCAGCACGCCGCCGAACAGTACCAGTTGCGTCACGCTCCCGCGGAACGCTCCCTGGAGTCCCGCCGCGCCTTCGGCCTCAGGCGCCGCGGTTTGCGGCACGTCGAACGTTCCCAGCGTAAGCGCGGCCGCGCCGGCCCGTAACGACCGCAGTGGCGCGCTCGAGGCATCCAGCAGTACGCGCTCTTCGCCATTCACATAGCCACGCACCGCCGTCGGTTCCGACTCCATGTCCAGCGTCACGGCCACGTGGCTCCAGCTTCCCGCCGGCAAGCCGTCCCCCCCCATGCGCTTCAGGACGGCGTGTCCGGGAGCCGCCGTGCCATCCTCCGAGAAGAACACCCACAGTGCACCGTCGCCCGTCAGAAACGCGCACCACTCGCGGCCCCGCTCCCGGTTCACGAACTGGCCCAGCAGGGGTCGCACCGGCGCCGACTCCCCACTCGACGTATCTTCCGCCGGACGCGCCCAGAAGCTGTATGAGAGACTGCCTGTCACGCAGATGGCCGAGCCGAAGTCCACGTAGTCGTCAACGCCATCCAGCGTCAGGCAGCCGTTCCCGAATTGCGCGCCGCCGTGTACCACGCCGTCACAGTCGGTCCCCAACGACGCAACCGCGTTCGAGAACAGCGGCCAGTAAGCGAGCACCGGCTCACCGGCATTCTCCGCGATCCGTTCCGTATTCTTGAACCCTAGGCGCGCTGGCGGGTGTGTTGCGGACAGGTTCTTGCCGCTCTCCGTTTCATCCGCGTTCGCACGGTCGAGCCGGGCGATCGACATAAGCGTGCCGCCGCCGGACATCAGTCCCATGCCGCCTCCGCCCAACGGCGTAACGCTCACACTATCGAATGCGGCCGTCACGGTGCCGACCGTCGTGCCGCTGGTCACCGCCAGCCCCACCAGCATCGGGTCGCCCAACGTTACAGTTGTGTCCGCCCCCACTTGCGTCCAGCTTGTGCCGTTCGCCGACATGTACGCCTGGAGCGTGTTGCCCGTGCGCGTCAGTTTCACCCAATAGGGCAGCGAGCCACACACGGCGTTGGTGGTCGCGGTTCCGCCGCCCGTGCTGGTGCGTCGGTGGAAGTAGATGCGCTTGGTCCACCAACCTGGGTAGAACAGTACCGACGCCTCGACGGCGTTGGCGTTGGTGCTGGCCCGCATCATCACGCCGGCCCGTTCCTGAGGGTCCCAGTTCCACGGCAGACCAGTAATCCGCGCCACGATCTCGCAGTCGCCCGTCATGGGCAGGTAGACGAACCGGAAGGCGTCGGCCGTACCGGCAATGCCCGCGCCCTTGCCGTTCACGGTGAAAGTCGGCGCGCTGTACGCCGCTTCGCTGTCTCCCGTGTTCGCCCCAATGTGCTGGTTCGTCCACACCAGGATCGTGTTGGTCAACGAGCCACCCCAGGCGCCGTATTCGTCCACACTGCGTGCGCTGACCAGGTGCCGGCCCGGCGGCGGACTGGACCACCAGTTGGTGTAAGCTCCAGCTGCGGCCGGCATGCCCGCGGTCAACAACGCCCCGTTGGTGAGGAAGCTCACGCCGGCGATCGCCCCCACAACGTTGGCGACCTGATCGGTCAATGCGATCCCCGTAATTGCCGCCAACAGATACACCGTCCCGTCCGGCGGCGAGGTCAGCGTGTCGCCCGGATCGTCGTTGACGATGACGTCGACCGTGGACTCGGTTGAGGCTCCCAGGTTGTCGTACACCACCACCCTCAGCGTGTTGGTCCCCAACCCGGCCGCGGTCCACACCGCGGACGTCCCCGTCGGATGCTCCGCCGCGCCGTATTTCAGCAGTTCGTCCCGCATCGAGGCGTACTGCGCGGCGATCCAGTCCGCCGAGCGCACCGACTTCGACATGCGCACTTCGTCCAGCATACCCGCAAACTCGTACCCGATCCGTGGCGCGGCCCAAAGACTGTTGGTGGGGATGGCCGTGCTAGCGCCTTCGCCATCCTGTTCCCCGTCCAGATACAGCTTGCGCCCCTGATCGCCGTAGACGTCCGCCACATAGTGCCACATGCCAGTCTGCAACAAGGTGTATCCGGCATTCGTCACCACGACGCCGCCTTCCGTTGTCACGTACGACACCACGTTGCTTGCCGCCGATATGCGGATCTCATAAGCCGCCGGAGCGCAGTCCCCGTAGAGCAGGCTGTCCGTCTTCAGCCACATCTCCACGGTCGCGTTCGACGGCGTTGTAACCGAAGACAAGCCGATGCTTCCCCAATCGAGCCACGCGCCGCCATCTACGAAGGCCGGCGCGCCCAGCGTCACGTCGTCGAGCGTGCCCGTGACGGCGTGCGCGGTCGAATCCCAGGCGCAGCCGTTGAAGGCCTGCCCCAGATGATGCACGAAGAGGTAGTCCGAGTCCCACACATCGGTTGGGTGCGACTCGTCGCCCACGGGCGACAGACTGCCATAGTACACGTACAACGGCGTTTCGGCGCCGTTCGCCAGTTCCGGCAACTTCACCCAGTATTCTGCCACCTGGCTCGTAGCGTCGTGCCGCTCGCGCTCAAAGCTCAGTGACGTAAGGCCGTCACCGGCGGTGAACCGCAAGTCATGGCCATCCGCACTCGCCGCGCCAAAGTTGAAGTTGTCGGCCGTGAACTTCGCCAGGATCGGGAAGTTCGACATCACCGGTCCGAGCGCCGCCAGATTGGTCACAGTGAGCTTCTGTCGCTGGGTGTAGCCGTCCAACCAGTCGGTGTTGTTCAGCCGCGTGCCGCCGGCATAGAAGTCCACCCTCGTCACGGTTCCGTCGCTATCCGAGGCGGCGGCCAGCAGCGTGATGGTCTGCCCGTTAGTGACCACGAAGTTCGGGGGCAGGTTCGTGATCGCCCCTTGTGGCGACGCATTGATGATAACGGAGATCGTTGCCGACGTGGCGGCCTGCCCGTAACTGTCCCACGCCACCGCCGTCAGCAGGTTCGTGCCGGCAGTCGGATTGATCCAGGTGTTGGTGTACCAGTCCGTCTTGCCCATGGACGACGCCCAGTGTCCCGTGGTCCAGAACACCCCGTTGGTGCAGAGGCACACGTTGGTGATTGTCCCGATCGCGTGCGTGACCTGCGCCGTGCAGACGATGCCGGCCGGCGCCGTGACGTAAAAGGTCTCGTCACCCGGTGCCGTCACAGCACAGGCGGGCGGCTCGGAGATCAGGCCGAACATCTTCCATGTTCCCGGTGATCCAGCCACCGTGCACACCCATGCGAACGGCTCGCCGGGGGCCGGACTGTTGTTGCAGACGAAGCTGCCCTGACGCCAAACCCCATTCGTCGGCGCCTGCGGCCCCATGAAGTGCAGCGTGGTCTCTTGCTGTGAATAGTAGCTCAGTTCCCCTACTTCCGGATCGGGATCCTGAGCCGGCCCGGCCCATTGCGGCCCGCTCAGGTACGCGCCCCCCAACGGCCCATCGGCAATCGAGATAGGGTACAGTTCCAGATATGCGTCCGGTTCGGCAAATTCAAAATGAATGCCGATCAAGTGCAACCCCGGAACTCCAACATGGAAGGAGGAAGTCGCTTGAACGAGACGTCCTCCCGTATCCGGAAGCGTGGCGGTCACAGCCTGGTCACCCGAGTAGTCAGGTAGAGCGCATTCGAAACTGAAACTCCGCAGCCCCCGGCTGCGGTAGATCACCGTCAGGTTGTAGGACCGGTTCGTCAGCGTCTCGAAATAGATGTCGCCCACGTACCCGGGACCAGTAGCGCCGTTTGTGAACAGTTCGGGCTTGTTCGGCGTGGGATAGTAGCGTTTGCCGAGCAATCCCTCGAAGCCCGCGGCCACGTTGTCGGCATGGATTTCAGGGTAGCCCATCCATCGGTCATCGATCATCACGATGTACGGATCGCCGCTGGTCTGTCCTGTCAGGACATTGCGGGGCAGAGGATTGTAGTTCACTGTGCCGATCGTGCCGCACCCCTTGGGACGGGCCAGTTCCTCAATTAGCCGCAGCCGCGCGTCCGCCAGCGCGTCGGACTGCGCCGCACTCTTCTTGAACGCCTCTGTGAACACCCCTGCCCCCAAGAGGAAAAGGCCGCCGCCATGGAGGCCGCCGACACTGACTTCACAAAAGGCATCGGGCGCGCCATTCAGCGCGTAGCGCGCCGCCGAACACGCATAGTGGTCAACGCCGGCAACCGCGATCCGGCCGCCGGACGCCAGGGTTTTCACGAGGGACGGACTGCCCTCGCCCCCCAGCCGCGCGCCCGTCAGAAAGACGTTTCCGGCCTTCGCCATCTTGAACCACGATTGGTCGGAGGATGGGGATATCGGCGACATCATGAGATTGTTGACGTAGAACGAAGCGCCGCCCTCGCAGGCAATCCCATCCTCCGTGCCGCCACTTTCGCACCATCCGCCATGCCAACTGTTGGTGACCCACGGATCACCGCTTCTATCTATGATTATCCCCTGGGTCATGCCGAGCAAGTTGTCTATGAATACACTGTCGGCCGATCCCTTGAAGACACCGCACGGCTCGATATCAGCGTTCTGTATGGCAAGCCGCAGCCCCGGCGCATTGTTCGCTACGAGGCACTCCCCGCCCGACATCTTGAAGTCACGAAACGTCAACCGGCCCCGTGATGAAGAGAGGGGAGGGTCGCCCCAACACCGGACCACGTTCTTGTACCACTGATAGTTCAGCCCTTTGAAACACATGGCAGGGTTGGTGCATGCGGAAATGTCGAACAGCGGGGGAATACTGCTGTCCGCGTATTGGGCGCCTGACATGATCAACGCGTTGCCCTCGAAGACGGTGCTCGACAGGGCGCTGGGCAGAACGATCGTGTTCGATATGGTGTACCCGCCCCCGGGAAACACGACCCGGGGAGGCGATCCCGCCGCGGCGCTCGCCGCAGCATAGGCCAGCGCGTTCGAGATCGCAACCGGCTCGCAGGAACCGTTCCGGCCAATCATTCCAAAATCCTCGACATTCACGACGCCTGGATCGTTGAGGATCTCCCAGCCGCCGGCCGCGGTCCAACGTTGGAAGTTGCCCGAGGCCGTGAGCAACACGGTCTGCCCATCCACCAGAGGATTGATCGCATCCCGATCCCACAGCCAAGTCGCGACGACCAGATTGGCGTTGGTTTCCACGCCATGCGCCGCTGGCGCCAGGCCCAGCCAGCCGGCCGAGCAGAGCCACAGCGCCAGAAAGATCACGGACATCCGCCCGTTCGAGATGATCTGCATGGGGTACTCCTTTTTAGAATTCACAATGGGCTACCCTTCCACTAGTTCCCAATTGAACCCACCACACACCACTCACCGGGTGTTCCCCCGGCGATGCACACCCACCCGAACGGCGCCCCGAGCCCGGGATTGTTGTTGTAGACGACACTCCCTTTGCGCCAGACCCCGTTCGTCGGCGCAGCGGCGCCCATGAAGTGCAAGGTGGTTTGATGCTGCGAGTAGACGCTGTCTGCGCCCGGCGCGGGGTCCGGGTCACCCGACCATTGCGGTCCGCTCAAGTACGCCGCGCCGAATGGCCCCTCCGTGATCGTGATCGGGTAGATCTCGAGGAAACCATCCGCCGCGCAAAACTCGGCTTGGCAGGCGAGCACGTGCAACCCCTGCTGACCGGCGTGGACGGACGTATTGCCTCGCGCCAAGCGGCCCCCCGTGTCGGCCAGACCCGCCGCCCGGCTCGTCTCCGTTTCGTTGGTGCACGTGAAGCTCAGCCCCTTCAGGCCCTTGCTCCGATAGAACAGCGTCAGGTTATAGATGCGGTTCGACAACGCCTGAAAAGACAGGCTGGCATTCAGTCGTGGCCCCGCCGCACAGTACCGATTCGTGAAATCCTCGGGCTCGGCGTTCTGCACCGTAAACCGCCGCCCTTGCAGCCCTTCGAACGCCGCATCCGTGGCGGCGCCAGGCACCGATATCGAGTCACTCGGCGTGGCGATCTCGCTGTTCTCGTCGAAAACGGCATAGGGCGTGGCGTTGGCATTGTAGTTCACCGTGCTGACGGTGCTGACGCCCTTTGATCGCGTTGTGTCGTTCAGAACGAGAAAACGCGAGTCCGCCCTCACTTGGGTGCCCACCGGGTTGTTGTTCAGGTTGTACTTCGCCGCGTCTTCGCTCGCGTACATCGCGCTGTCCGAGGATGTGCCGGAGACTCCATGCTCGATCAACTGAACAAGCGGCGTCTCGCAGACATAGCGCGGACGCCAAGACGAATGGTGCTCCAGACCACAGATCATTACCCGAGCGCCGATCGCCACGTTCTTCACGAGCGGAATGCCGCCCCCCTCATCCCCGAAGCGCCCGTTGTTCAGATACACGCCGCCTCCCGATGGAACTATTCCTCCTTGCCAGCCTCCGTTTTCAAGCCTGAACCACGACTGATCGGCCGTGGCATTGGTATTGACCCCAGCAGGCGCAATTCGCACGTTGTTGACGTGAAAAGCGGCTACACCGAGACACCCTATGCCGTCATCCGTGCCGCCGGACACGCACCACCCCCCAGTCCAGTCATTTGTCTTGGTCGTGCCCCACACGTTGTCAATCTGCACACCGTCGCTCCACCCCTTGAACAGATTGCAGTTCTCAAGTTCGAGGTTGTGAAAGATGGGATACACGTTCGGCCCATAGTTGTCCACCATCACATAATCCCCGTTGATGAAGCGGCAATTCTCGACTAACGGCGTTCCACCGCCTGCTCCCGTATTCGTTGACCAACACCGGATCACGTTCCCGAAATTCCGAAAGGTCAGCCCTCGAATGGTGGTATATATCGGGCCGTCCGACACCAACAGCGCCTTGTCTGGCCCCGGCCCGTCGATCGTGGCGCCTTCACCCGTCAGGTTTCTGCATGCGTGGGACACAGTATCCGTCACGCAATAGGTTCCGGGCGGAAAATACAGTTCACCCATAAAGACCGGGGGCCAACTCTCCACACGCGCTGCCGCAGCCTTGATGGCAGCGGTGTCGTCCGTCACGCCGTCTCCTACGGCGCCGTAATCCTTCACGTTCACTCTCTGAATCCCGCCGACATAGAGGACATTCCACGTTGCCCCGTCCCAGCGATGTAGACGGCCGGTTTCCTTGACCAGCACCGTGTACCCCCATGATGGCGATGGGATCTCATTACGCTCCGACACGGTCTCGACCGTGGCAAATGTCGTGACCGCGTCCGCGGCCCGAGCCGGCGGCGTCAGCGCGCCGGCAACGCTCAGGAGGCCTGTCGCCGCCCACACTCGAACGGAGCGCCAGCGCATATCGGACGCACTCCTTCGCGCGATGTACGCTTTGTCGAACCGATTCTCAAGTGACCCCGCGGCATCTAGTTCAGTCCTGCGAATTCCGATATCGAGGTGCATCGTGCCCTCCTTCCCGTAATTGAATGCTCCCATCAGTCTCCCACTCGGTTCAATGGATGCCATGTGCCCGGGCTTCCCCCGGCGATGCACATCCACCCAAATGCGGCCCCATTGGTTGGGTGGTTGTTGTAGACAAAGCTTCCCTTGCGCCAAGTCCCGTTGGTCGGCGCCGCACTACCCATGAACTGCAGCGTTGTCTGGTGCTGCGAATAGTAGCCGTCGGCGTCCGGCACCGGATCCGGCTCCTGCGTCGCGCCAGGCCATTGAGGGCCGCTGAGGTAGGGCGACTCGAACGGGCCATCCGTAATCGCAATCGGATACAGCTCCAGGAACCCGCCGACCGCGCAGAATTCGGCCGTGCATTCCACTTCGCGCATGCCTGGTCGCTCCACGTAGAAGGACGTGGTCCCTTGCGCCAGCCGGCCCCCCGTGTCCGCCAAGCCTGCGGCATGACTCGTCTCCACCCCGTTGGCGCACACAAAGCTCAGTTGTTTCAAGCCCTGGCTCCGGTAGAAGAACGTCAGGTTATAGAACCGATTTGTCAGGGCCTCAAAATTCAGGGCGCCGTTCATCCGTGGGCCCGCCGTGTAATACTTGTTGGTGAAATCAACGGGCGTGACCGAGGTCGCTACCGCATACCGCCGGCCCTGCAACCCCTCAAATCCCGCATCCACATCGGCTCCCGTCACATCCGTGAAGCTCTCGGCGTGAAACACGGCGTGGGAGGTGGCAAGGGTGTTGTAGTTGACCGTGCCAATCGCGCTGACGCCCTTAGCACGGCTCATGTCGTCCAGCACCACCAAGCGCGCATCGCTCAACGCCGGGGGCGCCATCATGTTGCGCGCCAGCCCCTGCCGGGTGGCCTCCGCGCTCGCGGCCATCACGGAACCCGTAGCAGACCCGGACATCCCGTCTTCGCTGAATGTGTCAGGCGCCGTTTCAAAGACATAGCGGGGACGCCATGCCGAATGGTGCTCCACCCCGAAAATCATGACCGCCGTGTTGGCCCCCTGGTTTTTCACCAGCGGAAGACCTCCGCCATCCCCGCCGAAGCGGCAAGCACAGAGCAGCACCCGGCCCGAGCCCTGGACGTTGGAATTGAGCTTGAACCAGGACTGATCGGCTGTCGTGTTGGTGTTGACCCCCGCAGGCGTTAGGGCGACGTTATTGACCTGAAACGATGCCGTGCCCCCGCAGACGACGCCGCCCTCCATGCCGCCCCCCTCGCACCAGCCGCCGTTCCAGGCGGTGTTCGTATTGCTCGTGCCCGTCACGTTGTGGACGAACACGCTGTCCGCCTGCCCCTTGAACAGATTGCAGTTCTCCAGTTCCACGTTGCTGAACACCGGATACATGTTCGACGTGCACGACACCGCCACCACGTAATCCCCGTTTACGAACCGGCAATTCTGGAACGTCAGCCGTCCTGTCCATTGCCCATTTCCCCCGCCCGGAGGCCAACACCGAATCACGTTCTTGAAGTTCTCAAAGGCCAAGCCCTCAAAATCCGCGGTCATGTCTCCGTTCGGCAAATCGAATAGCGCCCTATCCGCGCCCGGCCCATCAATCGTGGCTTGCGGTCCCCTCACGTTCATGCGCAACCCATTGGTCCACAGGGCGCTCGTGACCCGATACCTGCCCGGCGGGAAATACAACTCCCCGACTGCCGGTCCGTTGACCGGCACGGCCTGGCAAGCGTTCGTGATCGTGTGGTATCGTCCGTCACCCCGTCCCCAGTCGCGCCGTAGTCCTTCACGTTCACCACATTGGAATTGGCCAGTATCTGCCACTCCGCGCCGCTCCAACGATGCAGATGGCCGGTGGCCTTCACCATCGCCGTGTACCCGGCCGACAGCGTGTTGGTCACGATCGCGTTGCGCTCCGCCACGCTATCCACGGTGACGAAGGGGGTCAAAATGTCCGCGCCCCGCGCCGCCGGTAGTACCCCCCAGCAGCTCGCCAGGCACAGAATCAGCACCAGGCCAAGCATACGTCTCACCCCCCTCCCCCCGGCGTGACCCACGGCACGCTCAATCCGGTCTTCCCACGTTGCATCGCTACGTTCGGCCCACTCGCCTGCTCTCGATTTCTGACGCATGATACTCTCCTAAGCTGCTACGGCTGAGGTCTTGTCTTCGGCTTATGCGCAACTGACGTGTCCTCTTTCCTGCTGTGCTGAACGCCCACATACACATGCCGCCAGACCCGACCACACCTCTCCCGTTCCCGTCTTCATCGTGACCACGCCCGCGGCCCCGTTGTTCGCACCGAAGATGGCCGTATCCGCGGACGCATTCGGCCAGACCTTATCGGCCCCGCCGTTCCACCAGTTGGCGTGGCCGGTAGACCATGTTCCGGAGCCGTCATCCGCCTGCCCGTTGCCGGGCGAAGCATCCCACACCAACTGCGCTCCCCACGCGCCGCCGGCAAGCAACAAGCCCAGCACGACCGTGATCCTCGCCTTTGCCGGAGCCGCGAGCGCGCCCAGCGCCGCCACCCCGCCCGTCAACCGACTCCACACTGCCTCCTTCATGATTCCCGCACTCCTTCCTGCGTCGCTTTCCCCTTTTC